>NZ_AUTQ01000146.1 GCF_000498095.1 Pseudoalteromonas sp. TB64 | reverse complement strand
TTTTCTTTAGAACGGCGATCTGGCATCTTTGCGCATAGGTCAGTTGTTTGTAATGTCTCATTGTAAAATCTCTTGCCGGAGAAAAAGCAGTTAGCTTATGAGCAACTGACCACTTAATCTAGCCAAAACAAGTTATGCACTTACAATTTGAATCTAGGAAATATAATAAATAACTTTTTTAATAAACTATCTTCAGGTTTGAGAACCGCCTCATAAAACTTCAAAAATGTCTCCAAAGTTTAAAATTTTAAATATATTATTTAGCTTTTAAGCACTTCACCTAGTTGCTTTTGTGATGATATAAGAGCTTTTAAACTGATATTTTTTAGTAAACTGCCTTCTTTATTGATTAAAAAACAGTTCATTTCATCAATTAAAACCGTGTGTTTTATGCTTTTTTTAGCCTAATAATGCATAAATATCTGAGTATTTGTCACTTTGTTTATCTGTGTAAAAGCATAAATTAACCTAAATTTTGGATAATAAACAACTTATCTACGAAACAAAAAAAGAGTTTTTGAGCTGTATTTTTATTCTAATTGGACAAATACAAAGTTTAATTTAGCGTATCTAGGAAAAATATAGCAATATTTGAAATCGAAAATAACACTTACAAAGTCGTTTTTTTCAATTCACTTACTAAAATACATAAAAATAAGTGATCTAAATATGCATTAAATTAAAAATATCTCGATCACTTATCCACAATTGCTAATTTTTAGCTAAAATAAATGACAAAATTAGGTAACTAGGTCATAAAAAGCTCACGATCAATATTAATTGATCTGTTTATCAGCCTATTTTAAATTAATTTCATTAGATCTACCTTTTTAGATCATTTAATAAAATTATTTTGGATCTAAATTTAGAGTTATCAACAAGCTTTATATCCACATTATGATCAACAGGTGATTAAAAATAAAATACTATCATCCCTTGCACTTTCCTATCTATAAAATCAATAACTTAGAAATAAAAAAGCAATTAAATAATCAACTTAAGCAAAGCTTTCCCCAACCTTATCAACAAGTTGATCAGAAGATTACATTTAAATATAAATTGTTAACCTCAATTTAATCAATAACTTAAATAGCTTTATATGCGTTAGTATAAATTTACAGCAAAATTAGTTATACAAAAAAGCAGTCTTAACTTTACTGTTATGCTCACTCAGTTATCATATGCGTTAATTAAAACTAATGTGATCACTAATATTCATGAGTTCAGTAAATATTATCGTTGGTAGTCAAATGGGATCAGCCGAGTATGTTGCAGAGCAACTAAGTGACGAGCTAAATAATCAAGGTATTGATACACAACTACATGATCAACCAGTGTTTAGTGATATTGATCAACACAATACGATTTGGTTAATTTGTACCTCTACTTATGGCGCAGGTGATTATCCTGAGAACCTCATTAACTTTGTTGATGATTTAGCTCAAACTGATGATTTATCTAATTTAAAATATTCAGTCATTGCCTTAGGTGATACCAGTTATGACACTTATAACCTTGCTGGGCGCAATATAGATGCGTTATTAACAGATAAAAAAGCAATAAGAGTAGCAGAACGGTTAGAGCTTAATATTACTGATGAAGCGCTTCCAGAAGACACTGCTTTAGCTTGGTTAGACTCTTGGATAGCTAAAACAGGTTTAAAATAGAGAGATCAAGCTAAAAAACATTAATAAAGTTACCCACAATTTACTAATAATTTAATAAGTTTTGTGGATAACTAATGTTTAAACTGTTTTTTAAAGCATGCTTATCCATGGGATAAGATCCGACTGATGTAGGCCTGTGCATAAAGTGCCTTTTTGATCAGAGCTTATTCGCCTGATGATCCGATCATATTAACACCTTTAGATCTGATCTAATTTCATGTTTTAAATAAAGATCTAAACCTTATCAACAGAAAAGTCGATCAGTAGTAGTAATAGTAATAAAAGATCTCTTTAAAAGATCCTTTATATTATTAGAGATCACCCACTTAGATCTTGAGCACTGTTTAATCATTTATCTTCTGCTAATTTCTAGGTAGAATACGCTCCCCTTTGAAGTTTACTGGTTTGATTTAAGTAGGATCCCATAAATGATTTTTCACGAAAATTTTGACGTTATCGTAGTCGGTGGTGGACATGCTGGCACTGAAGCCGCATTAGCAGCTGCTCGNGGAATGAATACCCTGCTGCTAACTCACAATATGGATACCCTTGGTCAGATGTCTTGTAACCCAGCAATTGGTGGCATTGGCAAAGGTCATTTGGTTAAAGAAATTGATGCGCTAGGCGGTGCAATGGCACAGGCCATTGATAAAGGCGGGATCCAATTTCGTACGTTAAATTCTTCTAAAGGACCAGCTGTTCGTGCAACTCGAGCACAGGCTGATCGCGCTTTGTACAAAGCGGCTATTCAAACAACGTTACAAAACCAAGAAAACTTAAAGATTTTTCAACAATCGTGTGATGATCTTATTGTTGAAAACGATCGTGTTACAGGCGTAGTTACTCAGATGGGTTTACGTTTTAGCGCCCCAAGCGTAGTTTTGACAGTAGGTACTTTTTTAGGTGGTTTAATTCATATTGGATTAGAAAACTACAAAGGTGGTCGTGCAGGAGATCCTCCTTCGATTGCCTTAGCTGATCGCTTACGCGAACATCCGTTTAGAGTAGATCGTTTAAAAACGGGTACTCCACCACGTATTGATGCACGTACTGTTGATTTTACTAAAATGGAAGCACAACCAGGTGATACACCTACCCCTGTATTTTCATTTATGGGTAAGCAAGCTGATCACCCACAACAAATACCGTGTTACATCACTTACACAAACGAAAAAACACACGATGTTATTCGTAAAAATTTACATCGCTCACCTATGTACTCGGGTGTAATTGAAGGTATTGGTCCACGTTACTGCCCTTCAATTGAAGATAAGATTGTTCGTTTTGCTGATAAGGATAAACATCAAATTTTTGTTGAACCAGAAGGTTTAACATCATACGAATTATATCCGAATGGTATTTCTACTAGTTTACCATTTGACGTACAACTTGAAATTGTGCAGTCGATTACTGGTTTTGAAAATGCACATATTTGTCGACCTGGTTATGCAATTGAATATGATTACTTTGACCCACGTGATTTAAAACAGTCTTTAGAAACTAAATTTATTGAAGGCTTATTTTTTGCTGGTCAAATTAATGGTACTACCGGTTATGAAGAAGCTGGTGCGCAGGGCTTAATTGCAGGCATGAATGCAGCGTTAAAAGTACAAGGTAAAGATTCTTGGACACCACGTCGTGATGAAGCTTATGTGGGTGTATTAATCGACGACTTAGCAACACTGGGTACAAAAGAACCGTACCGAATGTTTACCAGCCGTGCTGAATACCGTTTATTACTTCGTGAAGATAATGCAGATATTCGCTTAACTGAAAAAGGTCGTGAACTAGGACTAGTTAACGATGAACGTTGGCAGGCATTTAACGAAAAAATGGAAGTAGTTGAAAAAGAGAAACAACGCATTAAAGATACTTGGATCCATAAAGATCATGCCGTTGTAGATCAAGTTAACGCATTATTAAAAACACCATTAACACGTGAAGCTAGTTTAGAAGAACTTCTTCGTCGCCCTGAAGTTCGTTATAACGATCTTATGGCTATTGAAGGTTTAGGATCTGAATTTACAAATAAAGCAGCATTAGAGCAAGTTGAGATCCATACTAAGTACGCTGGTTATATTGCGCGCCAACAAGATGAGATCAATAAACAGCTTCGTCATGAAGAGACTATTTTACCTAAAGAGTTTGATTATAAAACCGTATCTGGTTTGTCAAATGAGGTAGTTGCCAAGCTTATTGAGTCTCGTCCTGACACTATTGGTCAAGCATCGCGTATTTCTGGTATCACCCCAGCGGCGATTTCGCTATTATTAGTGTATCTGAAGAAGCAAGGCTTGTTGCGCAAATCTGCGTAACAGTAAGGGTACATAGTGTTAAAGCAACAATTAACTACATTGTTAGCGCAAACTGATATTGCGCTAACAGAAAAACAACAGCAGCAGCTGGTTCGTTACGTCGAGTTATTAGATAAATGGAACAAAGCTTATAATTTAACCTCAGTACGCTTACCTGAAGAAATGATGATTAAGCATATTATGGATAGTTTAGTTGTTGCACCTCATTTACCCGGTCATCATTATATTGATGTTGGTACGGGTCCTGGCTTACCAGGCATTGTATTAGCTATTGCATTACCTGATACGCATTTTGTGCTATTGGATAGTTTAGGCAAACGTGTTCGATTTTTAATGCACGTGAAACATGAGCTTGGACTTGATAACGTCACCCCTGTGCAGTCAAGAGTTGAAGAATATCAACCAAGTGTTAAATTAGACGGCGTACTAAGTCGTGCATTTGCCTCTTTGCAAGACATGGTAAAATGGTGTTCACACTTAATTGATAATTCAGGTAAATTTATAGCCCTCAAAGGTATATTCCCTAGTGAAGAGCTAGAGTCGCTACCTGAAGGCATTAAGTTTGAGAAAAAAATTGCATTAGAAGTACCTAAATTAGATGCACAACGACATTTAATTATTCTTTCTAAAGACTAGGGATCAGAGACACTGTGGCAAAAGTCATCGCATTAGCAAATCAAAAAGGCGGAGTGGGTAAAACTACAACTGCTGTTAACCTCGCTGCGTCTATGGCTGCAACGAAACGTAAAGTGCTGTTAATTGATCTAGACCCGCAAGGTAATGCAACTATGGGTAGCGGCGTAGATAAGTATGGTGATGTGCCAACTATTTATGACTTACTTATTGAAGATAAGCCTATCGAAGACGTTATTATTAAAGAGACATCAGGTGAATACCACATGATAGCTGCAAACGGTGATGTAACCGCTGCAGAAGTTAAATTGATGGAGTTATTTGCCCGTGAAGTACGTCTTCGCAATGCGCTCGAAAAAATTCAGGACCAGTACGAATTTATTTTTATTGACTGCCCACCTTCTCTAAATATGTTAACTGTAAATGCAATGGCTGCTGCTGATTCTATTTTAGTGCCAATGCAATGCGAGTATTATGCATTAGAAGGGTTAACTGCATTAATGGATACGATTACACAACTTGCTAGATTAGTTAATCCTAAATTACAAATCGAAGGCATACTTCGTACTATGTACGATCCGCGTAATCGATTAGCAAATGATGTGTCAGAACAACTAAAACAACATTTTGGTGATAAAGTATACCGTACTGTAATCCCACGTAATGTACGTTTAGCGGAAGCACCAAGTTTTGGTACTCCTGCTATGTACTATGACCGGGCATCAAGTGGCGCTAAAGCTTATTTAGCACTTGCTGGCGAAATGTTACGCAGAAAAGAAAAAACAGCGTCCGTTGTCGCCTAACTTTGAGGTAAAAAAATAACATGTCTGCTAAAAAACGAGGTCTAGGCCGAGGACTCGATGCGCTTTTAAGTTCGTCAAAACCTGCACCAAGCGTAAGCAAGGAACAAGACACATCAAACGTGACTGAAGCTATGCAAAAAGCTGCAGCTAATAATAGTGAATTGCAAAAGCTTCCTATCGAGTTTTTACATTCGGGTAAATACCAGCCTCGTAAAGATATGTCTGAAGAGGCGCTTGAAGAACTAGCAAGCTCTATTCGCTCTCAAGGTATTATTCAGCCAATAGTTGTTCGCCCAGTGGCACACAATAGTTTTGAAATTATTGCTGGTGAACGTCGTTGGCGTGCAGCGCAAATAGCTAAACTTGATACTGTACCGTGTATTATTAAAGACGTGCCAGATGAAGCCGCTGTTGCAATTGCATTAATTGAAAATATTCAACGTGAAGATTTAAATGCAATGGAAGAAGCCGTTGCACTTAATCGTTTACTTATAGAATTTGAGCTAACACATCAGCAAGTAGCCGATGCGGTAGGTAAATCACGAACAACGGTGACTAATTTACTACGGTTAAATAATTTAAATAGTGATGTAAAAATTCTGTTAGAACATGGTGACATCGAAATGGGGCATGCTCGTTGTTTATTGGCTCTTGAAGGTGAGGCACAATCAGATGCGGCTCGTTTAGCTGTTGCTAAAGCACTTACTGTTCGTGAAACCGAAAAGCTAGTTCGCTCAATTCTAGAACCTGTGCCAGCGAAAGAAATAACAGAAAAAGACCCAGATGTTAAACAGTTAGAGCAACAACTAGCTGAAAATTTAGGTGCCAAAGTAGAAATAAATTACAATAAAAAAGGCAAAGGTAAGCTTGTTATTTCTTATACCAATTTAGACGAACTTGACGGCATTTTAAACCGCATTAATCAAGACAATACCCACCATTAGTTTTATACATGTCTAAAAAGAGACATTTGTAACTATTTCGTGTTACAAAACGTCTACTCAAGTTGCAAAACTGGCAGGATTAAGTATAATTTCGCCAGTTTTCACACCCTAACAATTAGAACGCAATAAAGGTTAACTAACCGTGACTAATAAGTTAGCGAGTCCATATAGACTTGCCGTATTAAAGTTAATTTGCCTTCAGGGTGTTGTAGCATTAATTGCTGCTGTAATTATTTTTTTAAGTTCGGGAGTCAATGCCGCACTTTCATCACTTGCTGGTGGAGTTGTTGCAGTACTTCCACACTTTGTATTTGCGCTCTATGCATTCAGATATATGGGTGCTAGTCGAGCAAATCAAGCGTATGCCTCGTTAAAGCGCGGCAACGGATTAAAATTTATGCTAACAATCATATTGTTTGCGCTGGTTCTAAAGTCGTTTCCGGTAATATTATTACCTTTTTTTAGTACTTATATACTTGCGCTATTTACTGGATTGTTTGCACCCGTTTTTTTTAAACATTAACTTTTGGGATATAACATGGCAGCAGAAGAAGTTACTCTATCTGGCCATATCCAGCACCATTTGACCAATGCTAAGATGTGCTCGACCGATACAGGTCTTGCCTTCAATAAAGCATGTACGGACAGTGGATTCTGGACATGGCATATAGATACCCTCGCATGGTCTATCGGTTTAGGTCTTATATTTTTATGGATCTTTCGTAGTGCCGCTAAAAAATCAACACTAGGTGTACCTGGAAAATTTCAATGCTTTATTGAAATAATCGTAGAATTTGTTGGCGACAACGTACGCGATACTTTCCATGGTAAAAGCAAGCTTATTGCACCATTAGCCTTAACGATTTTCGTTTGGGTGTTCTTAATGAACTTAATGGATTTAATACCAGTTGATTTCCTTCCAGCATTTGCAGGTTTCGTTGGTGAGACTGCATTTGGTATGGATTCACACGATGTGTACATGAAAATTGTACCAACGACTGACATTAATATGACTTCAGCGCTAGCGCTGGGTGTATTTATACTAATGGTTGGCTTTTCAATCAAAATAAAAGGTATTGGCGGGTTTATTAAAGAGTTAACGCTTCATCCGTTCAACTCAAATAACGTGTTCGTTCAAATTATTTTGATACCATTTAACTTATTACTTGAACTGATAGCACTCGTTTCTAAACCGTTTTCATTAGCACTACGTTTGTTTGGTAACTTATATGCAGGTGAGTTGATTTTCATCTTGATCGGCGCTATTGGATTTCTGCAATTACCATTGCATTTTGTGTGGGGAGTATTCCACATATTAGTTATTACATTACAAGCATTCTTATTTATGATGCTGACAATTGTATACCTAAGCATGGCAAGCTCAGATAATCACTAATTTTTAGATTTACAATTTTACTTTTACTTTACAATTGAAACTTTGGAGAAAAAAATGGAACTAGTATTAGGTCTTAAATACATCGCAGTAGCTTTACTAATCGGCTTTGGTGCAATCGGCACAGCAATTGGTTTTGGTAACATGGGCGGTAAATTCCTTGAAGCATGTGCGCGTCAACCTGAGCTTGCACCTTCGCTACAAGTTAAGATGTTTATTCTTGCTGGTCTAATCGATGCTGTAGCAATGATTGGTGTTGGTATCGCTATGGTATTGTTGTTCGTACTTTAATTTTATTTTTTGAACAGCTTACTATTTAAGGAGGAGCGGTTGTGAATTTAAACGCCACTCTTATCGGTGAATTGATTGCGTTTACGGTGTTCGTATTATTTTGTATGAAATACGTATGGCCACCACTAAACGGTGCAATTGAAGCTCGCCAGAAAAAAATCGAAGATGGTTTAGCTGCCTCTGATAGAGCCGAAAAAGACTTAGAACTTGCGCAAAAGAAAGCTGCTGAACAGCTTAAAGATGCAAAAGCTCAAGCGGCTGATATCATTGATCAAGCTAAAAAACGTGCAGTGCTAATTGTTGACGAAGAAACACTTCGTGGTCAACAAGAGCGTGAAAATATCATTGCTCAAGGGCACTCTGAAATTGAGTCTGAACGTAATCGTGTAACAGAAGAGCTACGTAAGCAAGTAGCAACTCTAGCAGTGATTGGCGCAGAACGTATTTTAGAGCGTGAAATTAATCAAGCCGCACATAGTGACATCGTTGAAAAACTTGTCGCTGAGCTGTAATTAGGAGGGTATGAGCATGTCTAAATTGACTACTATCGCTCGCCCATACGCTAAAGCGGCTTTTGAACTTGCCGTTGAAAAAGGCACTCTTGAAAGTTGGAACGATATGTTGTTCTTTGCTGGCCATGTAGCCAGCAATGAGCAGGCATCTTCGATTTTAGCCGGTATGCCTACTGCTACTGCACAAGCTGAATTATTTATTCAACTTTGTGCTGAGCAGCTCAACGAACAAGGTCAGAACCTAGTTAAGGTGATGGCTGAAAATGGACGTTTGATCGCTCTACCTGAGGTTGCACAGTTATTTGCTGAATTTAAAGCAGAATACGATAAAGAAATCGAAGTTGATGTGATTTCTGCAACCCCTCTTGTTGCTGCGCAACAAGAGTCATTGGTAGCGGTACTTGAAAAACGTTTCGCACGCAAAGTTAAGCTGAATTGTAGTGAAGACGCGTCAGTTGTTGGTGGACTTATTATTAGGTCTGGTGACACTGTAATCGACGGCACTATTCGCGGTAAATTAAACCGCTTAGCCACAACACTACAATCGTAATTGGGAAAAAGAGCATGCAACTTAATTCCACTGAAATTTCAGATCTGATCAAACAACGTATTGAGAAGTTCGAAGTTGTAAGTGAAGCTCGTAACGAAGGTACTATCGTATCTGTTACTGACGGTATCATCCGCATCCACGGTCTTGCTGACTGTATGCAAGGTGAAATGATTGAGCTTCCTGGCAGCCGTTATGCTATCGCACTAAACCTTGAGCGTGACTCAATTGGTGCAGTAGTAATGGGTCCTTACGCTGACCTTACTGAAGGCGTAAAAGTATATACAACTGGTCGTATTTTAGAAGTTCCTGTTGGTCCTGGTCTACTTGGTCGTGTTGTAAACACACTAGGTGCACCAATCGATGGTAAAGGCGCTCTAGATAATGACGGGTTTGAACCTGTAGAAAAAATTGCACCAGGTGTAATCGAGCGTAAATCTGTAGATGAGCCAGTTCAAACTGGTTATAAATCTATTGATGCGATGATTCCAGTTGGTCGTGGTCAACGTGAACTTATCATTGGTGACCGCCAAACAGGTAAAACTGCTCTAGCAATCGATGCAATCATCAATCAAAAAGACACAGGCGTTAAGTGTGTGTACGTTGCGATTGGTCAAAAAGCGTCTACTATTGCAAACGTAGTTCGTAAATTAGAAGAGCATGGTGCACTAGCAAATACTATCGTAGTTGTTGCATCTGCTTCTGAATCTGCGGCACTTCAGTACTTAGCACCGTTCGCGGGCTGTACTATGGGTGAATACTTCCGTGACCGTGGTGAAAACGCATTAATCGTATATGATGATTTGTCTAAGCAAGCAGTTGCTTATCGTCAAATTTCATTGCTACTTAAGCGTCCACCAGGCCGTGAAGCATACCCAGGTGACGTATTCTATCTTCACTCTCGTCTTTTAGAACGTGCATCGCGTGTAAACGCAGATTACGTTGAAAAGTTCACCAATGGTGAAGTGAAAGGTAAAACTGGTTCATTGACGGCATTGCCAATCATTGAAACTCAAGGCGGCGACGTTTCTGCGTTCGTACCGACTAACGTTATCTCTATCACCGATGGTCAGATCTTCTTAGAAACTGACTTATTCAACTCAGGTATCCGTCCGGCAGTAAATGCTGGTATTTCGGTATCTCGTGTTGGTGGTGCTGCACAAACAAAAATCGTTAAGAAACTGGGTGGCGGTATTCGTCTAGCCCTAGCTCAGTACCGTGAACTAGCTGCGTTCTCGCAGTTCGCGTCTGACCTTGACGATGCAACTCGTGCTCAACTTGAGCATGGTGAGCGTGTAACAGAGCTAATGAAGCAGAAACAGTACGCGCCAATGTCTGTTGCTGATATGTCTTTGTCGTTATTTGCTGCTGAAAAAGGCTTCCTTCAAGATATCGAAATCGCGAAAATCGGTGACTTTGAAGCTGCTTTACTTTCTTATGCAAGTAGCACATACGCAGAGCTTGTGGCTCAAATCAATGAAACTGGTAACTTGAATGCCGAGATCGAAGCGCAGCTTAAAGAACTTCTAACGAAGTTCAAATCTACGCAAACTTGGTAATTTAGTTATTAATGGTGCGCTTTAGTTTTCTAAAGCACACCTTGATTCGGAGAGAGAGTCATGGCTAGCGGAAAAGAGATTAAAAGCAAGATCGGGAGTATTAAAAATACTCAAAAGATCACTAGCGCAATGGAAATGGTTGCTGCGTCTAAAATGAAAAGGGCGCAAGAACGCGTTGCTTCAAGCCGTCCATACGCTGACAAATTACGTGAAGTAATTGGTCGTGTTGCTCAAGCAAATCTTGATTTTACTCACCCGTTTTTAAAAGAACGTGAAGTGAAACGAGTTGGTTATATTGTTATCTCTACAGACCGTGGTCTGTGTGGCGGTCTAAACTCAAACGAGTTTAAGAAAGTTGCACTTGATGTTAAAGCGTGGAAAGAAAAAGGTGTTGATGCTGAATTTGCTACTTTAGGTAGTAAAGCAGCTGGTTTCTTTCAACGTTTCGGTGGTCAACTACTCGCTAAAAAAGCGGGCCTAGGAGATAAACCTTCAGTACAAGACGTTATTGGTCCTGTAAAAATAATGCTTGATGCATTTTCTGAAGGCAAAATAGACCGTTTATTCTTGGTATATAACAAATTCGTTAATACCATGAAGCAAGAGCCAATTATAGATCAGTTACTCCCTTTGCCAAAAGCTGAAGAAGAAGTATCTGCTCACACATGGGATTACTTATACGAGCCAAACCCAGAGGCTATTTTAGAGTCTTTGTTAGTACGCTTTATTGAGTCTCAAGCATACCAAGGTGTGGTAGAAAATGCTGCCTCTGAACAGGCTGCTCGTATGGTTGCAATGAAAGCTGCAACTGATAACGCAGGTGACCTTATGGACGAGCTACAGCTTGTTTATAACAAGGCTCGCCAAGCAGCAATCACACAAGAAATTAGTGAGATTTGTTCTGGCTCAGCAGCAGTTTAATGCTTCGGGTAAAGATTAACGAGAGGAATAGACATGAGTTTAGGTAAGGTCGTCCAAATTATCGGCGCCGTTGTGGATATTGAATTTCCACAAGATAGCGTGCCAGCGGTATACCACGCACTAAGAGTAACAGATGGCGATTTAGCTGGTTTGACTCTAGAAGTCCAGCAACAGCTAGGTGGCGGTGTAGTGCGTACTATCGCTATGGGTACTACTGATGGTTTACGTCGTAGTGCTTTAGTTATGAATACAGGTGAATCGATTCAAGTTCCAGTTGGTAAAGCAACACTTGGTCGTATCATGAACGTACTTGGTGAGCCAATCGATGAAGCGGGTCCAATCGGCGAAGAAGACCGTATGTCTATTCACCGTGCAGCGCCTTCATACGAAGAGCAATCAAGTTCAGTTGAACTTTTAGAAACTGGTATCAAGGTTATCGACCTTGTATGTCCGTTTGCTAAAGGTGGTAAAGTTGGTTTATTCGGTGGTGCCGGTGTTGGTAAAACTGTAAACATGATGGAACTTATCCGTAACATCGCAATCGAGCACAGCGGCTACTCAGTATTCGCAGGTGTTGGTGAGCGTACACGTGAGGGTAACGATTTCTACCATGAGATGAACGATTCAAACGTACTTGATAAAGTATCGCTTGTATACGGTCAGATGAACGAGCCTCCAGGTAACCGTTTACGCGTAGCGTTAACTGGTCTTACTATGGCTGAAAAGTTCCGTGATGAAGGTCGCGATGTACTTTTCTTCGTAGATAACATTTACCGTTATACACTTGCTGGTACAGAAGTATCTGCACTTCTTGGTCGTATGCCATCAGCGGTAGGTTACCAGCCTACACTTGCTGAAGAAATGGGTGTGCTTCAAGAGCGTATCGCTTCTACTAAGACTGGTTCAATTACATCAATCCAAGCGGTATACGTACCTGCGGATGATTTAACGGATCCATCTCCAGCAACTACCTTTGCTCACTTAGACGCAACAGTAGTACTTTCACGTGATATCGCATCACTTGGTATCTACCCAGCGGTAGACCCACTTGATTCATCTTCACGTCAACTTGACCCACAAGTAATTGGTCAAGAGCACTACGATACAGCACGTGGCGTTCAAACAGTTCTTCAGCGTTACAAAGAACTTAAAGACATCATTGCAATCCTAGGTATGGACGAGCTTTCTGACGAAGATAAGCAACTTGTATCTCGTGCACGTAAAATCCAACGTTTCCTATCTCAGCCATTCTTCGTGGCAGAGGTGTTTACAGGCGCGTCTGGTAAATACGTATCACTAAAAGATACAATTGCTGGCTTTAAAGGCATTTTAAACGGCGAGTTTGATGACCTTCCAGAGCAAGCGTTCTACATGGTTGGCTCTATTGAAGAAGCTCAAGAAAAAGCCAAAGGCATGTAACTAGGAGGGTAGTATGACAGCTATGACTGTACATCTTGACGTAGTAAGCGCAGAGCAGAGCTTGTTCTCTGGTCTTGTTGAATCGATTCAAGTATCTGGTAGTGAAGGCGAACTAGGTGTAAACCTAGGTCATGCTCCACTACTAACTGCCCTTAAACCTGGTATGGTACGTTTAGTTAAGCAATTTGGTCACGAAGATGTGATATACGTTGCTGGCGGTACATTAGAAGTTCAACCAAATCACATCACGATTCTTGCAGATACTGCGATTCGTGGTGAAGATTTAGATGAAGATTCAGTACAAAAAGCTAAACGTGAAGCTGAAGAACATATGGCGAATTCGTCAGCTGTTGAGTTTGATTATCAACAAGCGGCAACGCAACTGGCAGAAGCAGTTGCTCAGTTACGTGTTATTCAGTTATTACGTAATAAGTAAGCCTACTCGGTTTTTAAAAGCCCACTTTATGTGGGCTTTTTTGTGCCTGTAATATTTATCAGAATATTATTATTGGTAATATAAATATAATTCACCTTTATAGCTGCTATAAGCTTTTTTTGACTTATATCCTTGCTCAATCCTCGTTACAATAACGTAATACAGTCGAGTGAATATTGGTTTCAGTTAAGATTCAGTAGTTAAAACTTAAACTACTGGGTATTTGCACAGGAAGTGATTTACGTAGTCTTACTGGCTAGTAAAACGACTCTTATTTAACTAAAACAACGGAAAAAGGAAATTGTTTTAATGGCATTAACAACGGTAATTCTTGCTGCGGGTAAAGGTACTCGTATGCGCTCTGCACTCCCTAAAGTACTTCATAAAATTGCTGATAAGCCTATGGTGCAGCATGTTATTGATAACGCAATGGCATTAGGTGCTACAACTACTAATCTAGTTTACGGACACGGCGGCGAACTATTACAACAAGAACTTGCCGATAACAATGTAAATTGGGTACTTCAAGCTGAACAACTTGGTACTGGTCACGCAGTAGCGCAAGCCAACTCTCATGTTAATGATGAAGACACGGTATTAATTTTATACGGTGATGTACCACTAACAAAACAATCAACATTAGAGCGTTTATTAGCTGCAACACCTAAAAATGGTTTAGCTGTATTAACCGTAAATTTGGTAAACCCAAATGGCTATGGTCGAATGCTTCGTGTTGACGGTAAGTTAGTCGGTATTGTTGAGCAAAAAGATTCAAGCCCAGAGCAGTTACTAATCAACGAAGTAAACACCGGTATTATGGCTGTTAACGGTAAGCTATTAAAAACATGGTTAGGTAACTTATCTAACAATAATGCACAAGGCGAGTACTACTTAACAGATATCGTTGCAATGGCTCATAGTGAAGGCGTAGAAATTACTTCAGCTCAGCCAGACCATGCAATGGAAGTTGAGGGCGCAAATAACCGCGTACAACTTGCAGGCTTAGAGCGCGCTTACCAAGCATGGCAAGCAGAAGAGCTAATGTTAAATGGTGCAACACTTGCTGATCCTGCGCGTATTGATGTGCGTGGAACAGTTACCACCGGTGAAGATATACTTATCGATGTAAACGTTATTTTTGAAGGCACAGTCACGCTTGGTAACAACGTACAAATTGGTCCTAACTGTGTACTTAAAAATTGTAGCATTGGCGATAACGTTATTATTAAAGCTAATACCCTAATTGAAGATGCCACAGTTGCAGATAAATGTACGCTTGGTCCTTATGCTCGCCTTCGCCCAGGCGCTGTAATGGAAGAAGACTCGCACATTGGTAACTTTGTTGAGATGAAAAAAACCCGTTTAGGCAAAGGCTCTAAAGCTAACCATTTAAGTTACTTAGGTGATGCTGAAATTGGCGAAAAAGTGAATATTGGCGCTGGTACTATTACTTGTAACTATGATGGCGTTAACAAAGCAAAAACCATTATTGGCGATAATGCTTTTATTGGTTCTAATTCATCACTCGTTGCCCCAGTAAACATTGGTGCAATGGCAACTGTTGGTGCCGGCTCTGTGATCACCAGTACCGTTGAAGATGACCAATTAGCAATAGCACGCTCTAAACAGCGTAATTTAACAGGTTGGAAACGCCCAGTTAAAAAATAACAATAGAGGCTACTTAGGTAGCCTTTTTTATTTTAACTGAAGTTTAAATTACTCTTTATAGCGTCTAGATAGATTAAGTACTTTACCTGTTGTTAGTTTTATTTCGCTGTCGCCACTGGGGAGTGGTGTAATGGACTCCACTTTATCGAGTTTTACGCCATAGCTGCGGTGAATTCTACAAAACCCCTGCACTTCAAGTTGTTTACTTAATGCTGTAAGCGTTGCCCTTAAAGGATATATACGTGAGCCTATATGTAGGTTTACATAATTACCCGACGATTCAAGCCAATCAACATCCTCTATTTTTATAATGAATTCCTTTCCGAGCTTTTTAACTAATAAGCGATTTATGGTCGATATTGTTTGCTGCTCACTTTCTTCAATTGAAGCGGCTTCACCTAGTAGTTGCTGCACCATATATTGATATACTTAGACCTTTGCTAGGAGTTGCAATTAAACGAGATTATTCCTCGACTGTAAAAACGATTGGCTATACGGTCACTTTAATTTTAATAACTTCGCTAGCATATAAGTTAATTACTTAGGGTAAGGGGTTGTATTAAAACTGCCATAATCTTGTCATGCCTGTGTGTTGATATTTAGCAAATACAATACTAAGGAAAATTACATGTTTAAAAGATCAATTATTGCGCTTTCACTTATATCTGTTTTTACGGGTTGCTCACTTGATGGTGACGATGGTCAAAACGGCTCTCAAGGATTACAGGGAGAACAAGGCACAGATGGAACTAACGGGTTAAATGGTATAAATGCAAACTCAGCATTAAACATTAACCTTGTGGGTAGAGGTGTATTAAATGCACAAAGCCCAGAAGGTGCAGCTGAAATAGTTGCATATCAAACATCTAAAAAATGGATTTACGCTATTAACAGTTCAGGCGATGACGCTGTTGTTAATATTTTACCCGCCGACACCTTTGATACTGCCGCACTCGTTAAAGATAACGAAGGGGTTATAAACGCCACAAACTTAACCTCGGTCATTACGTTGCCTTTAAACGAGCACACCCAAGGCGATGCAAACAGCATTGCTATTGATGAAAACAATCATTTACTAGCGGTTGCAATGGCTGCTGAAAGCACGGGTGATGCAGGTCAAATTGCTTTTTACGATATAAGCGGCGACTCACCTGTATTTATTAAAAATGTAACGGTCGGATTTTTACCAGACATGGTGACGTTCACCCATGATGGCGCAAAGGCAGTGGTTGCTAACGAAGGTGAACCAAGTGGCGACTACAGCGTAGATCCTGAAGGTTCTATTAGTATTATCGATATAACAAATAATGTAATAGCCGATACGGCAATAAATATTGATTTTAAAGCCTATAACAACAAACAAGCCGATCTAGAAACGCAAGGGGTAGTTTTTGCAAACCCAAATGGTCGTACTATTAACGGTAATCTAATAAATACAACTGTGGCTATGGATTTAGAGCCCGAGTACGTTAGCATTTCTAAAGATAACAAATACGCTTATGTATCTATTCAAGAAAATAATGCACTTGCAATAGTTAACCTACAAGACAACAGCTTTGAGCTAAAGGGCTTAGGCTTTAAAGATTGGTCAAGCTTACAACTTGATGCCTCAGATAAAGATGGCGGCGTTAATTTTAAATCATATCCAGGGCTCTATGGTATGTACCAGCCCGACACTATCTCAAGCTTTAGTTGGAAAGGCGCTAACTTTATAGTCACTGCCAACGAAGGTGACGCAAGAGAATACTTTTTTGATACAACGAATGAAGCAGACTGTATAGCAAAGGGCGGACTTGATTACGATGAAGACGATGGCTGCTTAGCTTATATAGATGAAAGCCGCGTTGAAGATCTAACGCTTGCTAGTAACTTTGATTATTTAAATAATGACGATGATGATATTGGTCGCTTAAAAGTAACAACAATAAAAGGCGATACCAACAACGATGGACAATACGAATCGCTTTATGCTTATGGTGCACGTTCGTTTACTATTAGGGATAGCAACGCGCTGGTGGTTTTTGATTCAGGTGACGATATAGCACGTATAACAGCATCTGTGCATGGTGAATCATTTAATAATGATGAAGATGAAAACAAAGGTGATTCTCGCTCAGATGATAAAGGCGCAGAGCCCGAAGCGCTGACTATTGGTGAAATTGGCGATCGTACATTTGCCTTTATTGGTTTAGAGCGTATGGGCGGCATTATGGTTTACGACATTACTAATCCATACAATGTGCAATTTGAAGACTACTTCTACAATAGGGGCTTAATTAAAGGCGCTAATATTACAGGCGATTTAGCACCTGAAGGGATGGTATTCGTTCCAGCAGAGCAAAGCGCAACAGGAAATGCACTTTTAATCGTTGGGAATGAAATATCTGGTTCTATTGTGGTATGGGAAATTGCAGCGAGTTAAAAAGGTTAGTTTAGCTAAAGTAAACTTGGATCGACTTACACAGTGAAGTTGATCCACTAAATTTTTTAACCTAAGCCTTTATGTGTTTATATCGCGTTAATTTTTGGTTTTATTATGTTAACTATGGAACAAGTGATTCGCTTTTTTCATACTTTTTAAACAGCCTTTTACTCTCTAAATTGAGAGCTCTAAAAATAAAACACACAAAGGCTATCTATGACACACACAAAACCACACTTAATTTCCGCTGCGCTTTCAATTATATTACTAGGTTACTCTAACTTAAGTTTAGCGAGTATTGAATTAGCAAATATAGATACTGGTTCTAAAAAAACAAAAGTAGAACTTGGTGGCTACGCAAAAGTAGATGTTCGTCATGTATCTGGTGATATTGCTTATCAGGATTACTGGATAGGTAATTTTCCTGAAGGTGAAGCCGTTGATACGTCGCACACAGGGTTTAATGTTAAGGAATCAAGGCTTAATTTAAAAATACAACGCGGCGATGTCATTGGGTTTGTTGAGGTGGATTTTTACGGCGGTGGCGGAAACGAAGTTGTTAGTAATTCGTCAAACGATCGTTTACGTCATTTTTATATTCAATACAAAGATTGGTTAGCAGGGCAAACATGGTCAACCTTTATGCCTTTAGCTGCATTGCCTGAAACATTAGACTTTGGTGGTCCGCACGTAGGCGAAGTGTTTATTAGGCAAACGCAAATAAGGTACAGTCATGGTGGCTGGCAGTTCGCTATTGAAAACCCAGAAACAAACGGCGACGGTGACAACGGTACTGCGTCAAGTGCGGTTGGTGTTTCTGGGGCACAAGCCGATAAAGACGAATCAATTCCCGATTTTGTTGCGCGTTATAATTATAAAAAAGAGTGGGGGGAATTATCTATTGGTGCTTTATTAAGAAAGGTTGATCAGGGTGGCATAGATAAAACAGCACTTGCTGGTAACTTTTCGGGCAAAATTAAAACGTTTGGTAAAGATGATTTTCGCTTTCAAGTTAGTGTAGGAGAACCTGGTCGTTATGCTGCTGCAGGATTAACAAACGATATTGTAGTTAACGAGCGCGATGAAGTGGAAGTAGAAAAAACGACTGCATTTACTGTTGCCTATAAACATTTTTGGACAGGAGCTTGGCGTTCAACCGCTTTTTATGGTGCGGCTAAAACGGATATAATTGAAAAGGATCGGGCTCATTGGGGAGTCAACTTAATAACAAACATAACAGACGATCTTAATGCGGGTATTGAGCTTGGGCAATATAAGATTAATGATGAAAATATTGACAGTATCAGCTCTAACTACTTTCAGCTTTCTGCTAAATATAGTTTTTAATATAAATAATAGGCGTGTTATTTAACAGTAATACGCCTGTTTTTTATGTAACGATTCTCGTAAATGCTCAACAAGCAGTTTTAATTTTTGATCAGGTTGCCTTACTTTAGGGTAAACCGCATACATCCCCATCTTCTTTCGTGTAAAGCTTTGCAAAATCTGCGTTAACGTATTTTTTTGTAGTTCTTGATAAACGAGAGCTTGCGGTAAAAAAGCAATACCTAAGTCGCTAAGCGCGGCTCGTTTAATTGCACTGAGATGGTTACTATGAAAGCGACCATGTATGGGAAGTAGTTGCTCCGCTTCATCAATATACAATGGCCATATGTCGTTACAGGTATTATCGAACTTATATACTAAGCACTCATGGCTTTGTAGTTGTTCAGGGGTTTGCGGTACACCGTATTGTTTTAAATAGTTTGGTGTGGCACATATTACCCATTGGCTATCTATTAGTCGCCTTGCAATGAGTGATGAGTCTTCAAGTTCGGCTGTTCTAATAGCAAGATCATAACCTTCCTCAATTAAATCAACTAATCTATTCGTAACTTGTAAATCTACGGATATTTCAGGGTGCTTTTTACAAAATTCAGCAATCGACTCACTCAATGCTAAATTGGCTGATACAACGGGCATTGTTATTCTTATATTGCCTTTCATGTCATCACCGTAACCAGTTACGGCATTTTCGGCTTCTTGAAATGCAAATTTAACAATTTTAGCTTTGTTATAAAGCGTTCTTCCTGCATCGGTAAGGCTGAGCTTTCTGGTCGTTCTGTAAAGAAGTTGGGCATTTAAGCTTTCTTCTAATCTTGCAATACGCTTACTTACGACTGAATTAGTTAATGAAAGCTTCTCTGCTACTTTAGAAAATGACCCATCATCAACAACTTGGACAAATAAAACCATGTCATCTGCCTTTGCCATACTTGTTCCCCAATTAGTGTAATGCGCTTGTTATTATGGCAAAAAAGGAAAATAAGATTGCCTTTACATGCAATATATCAATTTATTTACAAGGAGTAGAGTGTATTAAATCTGTCTTGGTCGCAATAAAATCATAAAAATAAACTCTAAATGGTTTTAACAGGGCAGTCACACACACAACAAAAAGAGGATACAATTTTGAGTCAAACAATATATGGATTATTGGCATTACTGCCAATTGTTCTCAGTGGTATTTTGCTAATAGGTCTGCAATGGTCTGCAAAAAAAACAATGCCAATAGTGCTCGCGGTTACTGCTGCAATTGCTATTTTTATATGGGATATGACCCTTAATCGGGTTTCATCATCAATTATTCAGGGGTTTGTGATCACAGTCTCAGTGTTATGGATTGTGTTTGGTGCCCTGTTTTTACTTAATACATTAAAACATACCGGCGCAATAGCGGTTATTCGTGCTGGTTTTACAAATGTATCGCCAGATCGACGTGTTCAAGCCATTATTATTGCATGGTGTTTCGGTACTTTCATTGAAGGTGCATCAGGATTTGGTACGCCAGCAGCAATAGCCGCACCATTAATGGTTGCTATTGGCTTTCCTGCACTGGGTGCTGTTTTAATGGGTATGATGATCCAAAGTACGCCGGTATCGTTTGGTGCTGTGGGTACACCTATTGTTATAGGTGTAAGCAAAGGATTAGATACAACGGCAATTAGCGCTAAATTAGCGCAAGAAGGTATGTCATGGGATGCTTTTTTACAGCTAATAACCAGCCAAGTAGCCATTCTTCATGGAGTTATTGGTACATTCATGCCCCTTTTAATGGTAATGATGTTAACTCGGTTTTTTGGTAAGAATAAAAGCTGGAAAGAAGGATTTGCTATTTGGCCATTCGCTATTTTTGCGGGGCTAGCATTTACCATTCCCTATACATTAACAGGTATTTACCTCGGTCCGGAGTTTCCTGCTCTTATTGGTGGTTTGGTCAGTGTTGCTATTGTTATTAACGCAGCTAAAAAAGGCTTTTTAATACCAAAAACAACGTGGGATTTTGCTCCAAAAAAAGACTGGCCAAGTGAGTGGATTGGCAAGCTTGTTGTTGATAGTGATAATAATACACCTACATCTGGCAACAAAAGTATGTCGCCTATTATGGCGTGGTTTCCTTATTTATTAGTTGCTTTATTACTTGTTTGCTCAAGAGTATTTGTAGAGCTCAAAACATTACTTACAGATGCGACACTAAATTTTTCATCACTTTTAGGTGAAGCTGATATTAGCGCTGGTTTTAGCCCTTTATATTTACCCGGTGGGCTATTATTGATAAGTGCTTTATGTGCTGCGAGGCTTCAGTCTAAAAAGCCAGTTAGCGCCTTAAAAAATGCATTTAGTGAATCAGGTAAAACGGTATTAGGTGCTGGCTTTGTACTTATTTTTACTATTCCGATGGTAAGGATATTTATTAACTCTGGTGTTAACTTATCAGACATGGCGAGTATGCCAGTAGCGAGTGCCGAGTTGTTTGCTGGTGTTTTTGGAAGTGCTTTTCCATTAATTAGTTCTACAATCGGTGCATTAGGTGCTTTTATTGCGGGTTCAAATACAGTGTCCAACATGATGTTTAGTCAATTTCAATATGAGGCAGCTATGAGCTTACATATTTCACCTTCTTTAGTCATAGCATCTCAAGCGGTAGGAGCTGCAGCAGGTAACATGATTGCAATACATAACGTAGTGGCTGCCTCTGCAACAGTTGGTCTACTTGGTATGGAAGGTGCGACACTTAGGCGCACTATTTTACCTACAATTTATTACGTGCTTTTTAGTGGCGTAATCGCTATGACCGCAATTTACATTTTTGGTTTTCAAGGACCCTTAGTATCATGAGTAATAAGCAAACACAGGATTCGGGCTGTAATACTTTCACATCAAAAAGTACTTCTCAAAACGTACTTAGCTCAGATCAAGTTTTAGCTAAACTAACNTATAGAATGGGCTGGCGTTCTGGTGGCGGAAGCGCTTTAGCGGTTTTGTTTCCGCAAAGCTTATTGGAAATTTGGCGCAGTTTAGAGGTTTGCGTTGAGGGCAACTGCATTATAATAATGCAAGCAGCAAAAACGGGGTTAACAGAAGGATCGACCCCAAGTGGGAATGATTACGATAGACCCGTTGTGGTTATTAATACATTAGCGATGGATCAACTATTTTTGGTTAATAATAACGAGCAGGTTATTAGTTTACCAGGTGCTACCTTGCATCAACTTCAAAGCCAGCTTAATACTGTAAATAGAGCGCCTCACTCTATAATTGGTTCCTCTACCTTAGGTGCATCTATTATTGGTGGTGTTTCTAATAACTCTGGTGGAGCACTTGTTAAAAGAGGTCCTGCTTATACTGAGCTTGCTTTATTTGCACAAATAAACGAACACGGTGAGCTCATACTAGTTAATCACCTTGAAGTAGAGCTTGGTAATTCCCCAGAAGAAATACTAACTAACTTACAAACAGGCAATTTTGATAAAACAAAATTACCAGTAAGCGACAAGCTTGCATCCGATAGAGAATATATAGCAAGAGTAAAAGATGTTAACGCTAGTACGCCAAGTCGTTTTAATGCCGATAAGCGAAGACTTTATGAAGCTAGTGGCTGTGCAGGTAAACTTGCAGTATTTGCAGTACGTCTTGATACCTATCCAACAGCTGAAAAAGAGCAAACCTTCTATATAGGTAGTAATAGTGTTAGTGAGCTTGCTCAGTTAAGAAAGCAAATCTTATTAACGTTTAAAAACACCCCTGAAGTTGGCGAGTATATGCATCGAGATATATTTGATGTATCTGCTAAATATGGCAAAGATACCTTTTTAAGCATTAAACACTTAGGGACGGATGCATTACCTAGATTGTTTTCTATAAAAGGACGTATAGATTCAAGACTTAATAAGTTGTCATGGGTACCAAAGCACTTTACCGACAAAGCAATGCAGCTCATAGCTAAAGTGTTCCCTCAGCATTTACCTAAAAGAATGCTCGAATACAGAGATAAGTATGAACATCACCTAATAATGAAAATGAGTGATGATGGTATAGAAGAAGCGCAAACTTTTTTAAAGCCATTTTTTGAAGCATCAAATACAGGTAACTATTTTACGTGTAATAAGGAAGAGTCAGAAAGTGCTTTTTTACATCGCTTTGCAGCTGCGGGTGCTGCACTAAGGTACGAAGTTATTCATGAAAAAAAAGTGGGCGAAATATTGGCGCTCGATATAGCTATTCCGCGTAACGAACTCGACTGGCTAGAAACGCTACCAAACGAAATTTCCCAACATATAGAAAAGAAACTCTATTATGGTCATTTCTTCTGTTATGTTTTTCATCAAGACTACATATTAAAAAAAGGAACTGATGCCAAGCTTATTAAAAAGCAAATGCTGAAGTTACTTAATGAAAGAGGAGCTAAGTATCCTGCTGAACATAATGTAGGACACTTATACGAAGCTGAACCTGATTTACAAAATTTCTATAAAAGCCTAGATCCAACTAATACATTTAATCCAGGTATAGGAAAAATGCCTAAAAATAAACGCAACTGTTCTTGTTGTTTATAACGTACATTGCATAACGGTATTGAGCTTTTAAACGAAGAGATAGCTTAATACCGTTATTGTTGTAAATGCAGCCTGATTTTTGAGCATAAAACCCTATGCAGCCCTTTATTTGTATAGCTTTTATACTAAATTCATTTAATTGTCAAAAAGCTGAAATAAAGTATTGACCCTCACTCGTTTATCCCTATAATGCGACCCCACTGAGACGGGAAACGCCAACGCCTAGCGAGGAGCGAACTACT
>NZ_AUTQ01000145.1 GCF_000498095.1 Pseudoalteromonas sp. TB64 | reverse complement strand
CTCGCGCACAATTAAACTCGCCCTTAAAAAGTTACGTAAATTTGCTCGCACTGGCGCAAGCGACACGCTAGATTTAAACGAAACTATTCGCGCTACCGCAAAGCAAGGCGGCATGCTTGATGTAAAAATGGCACCCGAGCGCCACAATGCAGTAAAAGTACTCATGCTGTTTGATATTGGTGGCTCAATGGATGACTACATTCACACCTGCGAAGAATTATTTAGCGCCGCCCACAGCGAATTTAAACATTTAGAGTTTTACTACTTTCATAACTGTTTATACGAGCACGTTTGGCAAGACAACGCACGCCGCCATTCAAACGTGATTGACACCATGACGCTGATTAATAAATTTACCAGCGACTATAAAGTAATATTTGTGGGTGACGCCACTATGGGACCTTACGAAATAGCTTATGCGGGCGGCTCGGTAGAACACTACAACGAAGAGCCCGGCAGTGCATGGTTATCAAGAATCACCAACCACTTCGATAAGGTAGCTTGGCTCAACCCACAACCCGTTGAACACTGGCCTTACTATCAATCGATTGGCTTTATAAAAGAGTTAATGAACAACCGCATGTATGCACTTAGTTTAGATGGGATAAGTAGAGCGATAAAAGAGCTGAGTTAGGATAGCGTTTACATTTTTGGCCGCTAAAATGTAAACGCCTATTTTATTAAGAGAATCAAACTGGAAAAACAGTCAATTCTTAGTAACAATATTATCATTGAAGCTTTATCCTGCTAAGTACCTCATCCCCGAACAAAAGGACCACAAAATATTTCGTGGTCCTACAACTTAACCAGAGAATTACTATAAAACCTTTCAATCCATAAAAGTATCCATGCCAAGCTTCTCTGCGAAGCTTTTATTACGCCTATGTGCTCTAGTTGCAATGTCAGATAACTTAATTAATTCTTGTTGACCATATGCAATAACATTTCTCATAGCTGTTTTATCAATAATTTTTATTTTTTCTCTTAACCAAGTCCCATTAACTGTTTGGTCGTATTCAGAAGGAAGATCAAAAGGTGAGAAATCTTCACCAATTAAATAACAATAAAATTTCTCGATCTTTTTAGTACTAAAATTTGCAATTAATGTGCAGTATTTTTCAGTTTGCTGTAAGTGTTCAGACAAATCAATATCAGCAGCTTTAAACTCAACAAGTACACACTTCCCTTCATCTGCAAAAATAAAAATGTCGGGTCGTTTAGCTATCTTAAGCTGAAGTTTCTTAATTTCTTCTAATGGAATATCTTTCAGCATAAATAGCCCTGACTCAGATTTAATCTTATTCAGAGGGACATCAGAAAAACTGTCAAAATATATAAATTCTTCGTCTAAAATCCAAAGATCATTTAGGTTACCTTTAGATTTTCGTTTAAATACCAAATCATGGATAAAGCCTTCTTTATCTCTTCTACTTTTCCCTGCGGAAAGATCTTTTTTCTGAGCTACCAAATCATTATTTAAAATTTTATCAAGTAATTTTGCAACTAATTCTCTTCTGACAACATATTTAGAAAGCTCTTCTTTATTTTGAGCGTCAATCAATGAAGACAATTCTTCTGATTTTTTCTCTAAATCCTTTTGATAGTTTGTTGCTGTAGGGTCCATTAGTTCTAATTGTTCAATTACTTTTCTGGCTTTATTGCTTTTATCTGCAATATATTTCGCTTCTTCGATGTGTAAGTTTTTAGTGATGATTTCTTCATTATCACTTAACTTAACTATCTTTTTAACACTCATAGCAATATGACTTGAGATTCCTAACTCTTTAGCCAATAACATAACTTTTCTTTCTGCACTTTCTTGAGCTAGCTCTATTTCTTTATATATGAGTTTCAGTTGTTTATTAGCCTGCTCGATTATGTCATCAATATAAACCTCAGCTTCGGCATCAAAAATTGAGTTTGATAACTCTTTTACATCAGCTTTATTAGGTATAGTAAAGGAATCTACTGAATGATTAACATTATCTGGCTTATCCAAAAAATCACCATAAAAAGCAGTAATCATTTTATTACCTAAATGGCCATTACTTTTTTTCAAAACAGAGTTTTTCACCTCTTCAACTGGAATGTCTTTACTGCATAAAAATGCACCATGAATATCAACATCATCAGCAGGAAAACTAAACACACACCAACTAAATTTTTCAGGTTTAAAGCCTTTGGGCTTGCGCCAACCAACTTCTCCATTATCATCAAAAGATTCTTGATAATTCACATAAAAATCACCACTGTTGGTGGGTTTTGGAAAGTCATCAGGCTTTATAGTCAAAGTTTCAGATTCAGCAACTTGATAAGTGAATTTTAAATTAATCGTGGGAAATACCTTTCCTTTGGTTAATTCAAGATAGGCCCTTAAAGCAAATTGCGACTTAACCCATGAGACGAAACTGCTAAATTTAAGTTTTGAATAAGAAGTATTATCTTTTTTATGGTTTCTTAGTTGCTTCAACGTTACTGTAGTTTTTAAATTATTTTTATCAATTAATTCCGATACACTGTCGTCATATATAAAATTATCCTTACAACTGCTAAATTTCCTTAAATAATAACCTTCATTTTGACGGTAAATACTTTTTACAGATACTTCACCAAACCGATGTAAGTATTGAAGCCTACCCGATCCCCTGTTATTGAACCCCTTACTTCTATCCAAAAGCCTTTCAAAACGTTCAAATGACTCTTTGTTAAATCCAGCACCAGAGTCTGTTATCTCAATAAATTCAAGTTGCTTGGAGTTTTCATCTTGATCGTTAAAGCAAAGTTCAATCGTTATATTCCTGTCGCCGCTTTCGTCAAGCTTAAAGATGGACTCTAAAGAATTATTAAGAGCTTCAACTATTGGAGAAAAAGGGTTTTTCGATGCTTTTATTAAGTTAAGCATCCCTTGCAAATCACTAAATGGGTTTTTACGCATTCATATTATCCCTTGAATTTATTAAGCATCAATCACAGCAGGTATAATTGAATAAATATTGCTGCTGTAGCAACTTTAAGGTTTTTACAATAAAATTAGTAGTTATTACGAACAACTTTAAAACTGACGATTTCGTAATGAGCAAAAATCAGCTCAACAAATATGAAGAGAAAACTATCTCTTGAAAGGCTAATTTAATTTTACTGTAGTGAAAATTAGATCCCTTTACTCATAAACAAGCTGTACGGATCTAGCTCATAATCACCAAACGGTTCACATTCTTTAAAACCAAACTGAGTATAAAGCTTTTGTGCGGGTAAAAATGCCTTTGCAGTGCCGGTTTCTAGGCTTAGCTTTTTATAACCTCGCAGTGTTGCTTGCTCAATAATATGCGTGAGTAACTTAGCGGCTATGCCTTGGCGTAAATAGTTGCTTGATGTGCGCATTGATTTAATTTCGCCATGCGTTGTATTTAGTGCTTTTAAAGCGCCAACACCCGCTAAATTATTATCAATCCATAAGCTATAAAAAGTTATATCGGGCTGAGTGAGTTTGCTCACATCAAGTGCATGCACGCTCTCAACGGGTGAGTGTTTTAGCATATCGTTATGGTGTGCTTGTAGTAACTTTATAACGTGTGAGTTTGAAAGCTCGCCTGTTCTAATATCCATTTATACCTCATTTAAATTTTAAGCTTTAGGGCTTTAATTAAAACCCTAAAGTAAGTGGCTATATTTAGAATGCTAGTTTCCACACTACAAACGCAACAGCAAAACCTACTAAATACACTAAACCTAGCCACGTTAAGCTGCGCAGTAACACGCTGTGCTTAATGGCGGGCTCTGAGCGTACAAGGCTAAAGTTAAGCCATGCAAATACAGGCGTTGTAACAAATGAAAGCGTCATTGCAAACGTAAGCATTGGGCCAAGGGCTGATTTAAAAAATAAAATAACCGCCATACCGGCAAGTGCTTGTAGTATTAACCAAATATTTAGGCTGTGTTTTGATTGCTTAAAGCCAAGTAGTTTATGAGACTCATTAAGCGTGCGGGCGTAGCCATCAAGCACGGTGAGTGTGGTACCAAACATACATAAAAAAGCGATTGCTGATACCAGCGGTCTTGCCCACTCGCCTATTGTTAACGCGTACATATCAATAAGCTGCTTGGCAAACGCGACACCGCCGAGTTCTATGCTGCTAGTTTGCCCATACTGTACCAATACACCTAAGCTAAAAAATACCAAGGCTAAGCCAGCTGTAAGCCAGTAACCTACGTTAAAATCGAACAGGCCTTGGCTTTTAGTGACTGTTTGCTGCGCTTGCTTTTCTTTTAGCCATAAAGAACTTAATGCAGATATTTCGATAGGGGCTGGCATCCAGCCCATTAAAGCGACCATAAAGCTAAGCATTGCAAGTTCATACGGTGAAGGACCCACATAATCAGCAGGTGCCATTGGACCGTTACTAAATGCAATGGCAAGGGCAATCAAAGTAGCGAGCGTAAGCAGCCCCATAATACCTTTGGCAACGTTATCGAGCGCTTTAAAGTGCCCAAGTAGCAATATAACTAAACATACACCCAGCAGCATCCAACAAAGCAAGGTTACTTCAATAACAATAGGTAAGGCGTAATGCAGCAGGCTTGCAGTAAGTAGTAATACGCCGGCGGTATTAACTACGGCAGCTACAATGTTTAAACCAATAAAGCTATAAAAATAAAACGGTCCTTTGCTTTTATAACCCTCTACTAAGCTATTTTTAGTGGCAAGTGTGTATTCCATACCAAAACGAAAAAACGGGTATTTTAAAACATTAACAACGAGGATTAACCAAAATAGTTGCCAGCCAAATATTGCTCCAGCCNCCGCCAATAGCGGCCGTTGCCATTAGGATCCCAGGCCCAAGCGCACCTAGTCGAGATTTCCATACTGCTTTTGTTTTGTGCATTAATTTCTCAAAATATGTGTGTTGTGTGTTCTTTTTATCAATTTTTATAATTAATAAACTGCAAGAACGCATAACTTACCTAAATTACAGGCAATAAAAAAGAGCCGTACGGCTCTTTTTTACAATACTTTGTGACTAAATTTTATTTAAGATCCATCTCTTGGATGATCTCGTGTGCGATTTCAGGTGTTGTACTTACAGGCTTTTCGTGTAGGTTTGCTTTTATCTGCCCTTTTCGATGTTTTAGTGCCGCATCGAGTTTTTTAGCTGCGCTTGCAATGGCTGGGTACATAACTTCGTTTTCCCCTTTTACCGATATGCGCGTGCCTTCGTAATTAGTGCTAATTTCAGCTTGGATTTTATGATGTTCTTTAGACAAAATAATATCGAGTGCAATAAGCGATGGAAAATGGCTCTCGATTTTTGAAAATTTTTCGTTGATGTGCTCTTTAATAGAGTCAGTAACTTCAACATGGTGACCAGAAAGATTAATTTTCATAGGGTATCCTTTTATTTGTTACCTCATAAATAGTATTGGGGGCTATTTAGATTAACACAAGGAAAAAATAGAGATATTTGAGGTTTATTTACGGTTTTTGGTGATTTAAATCATGCGTTGCGCAAAGTTTATGCAAAGCCCATAGTGCATGGGCTTTCAGACGTCTAGCTGTACTGGTTAATCTGTGTACGAACAACAGTAGTCAGCAAAATCAGATACTTTCACTTTAAAGCTTACATTAGCATCTACGTTAAACGACTCACCTGCGTTAAATGTTTTCCACTCGCTCGCACCTGGTAATAAAATATCCCATTGACCAGCTAAAAGCTCCATGCATTCTTTTTGGTTTGTATCAAAAACAAACTCACCTGGTTGCATAAAACCTAATGTTTTCGCTTCGCCATCACCTAAAATAACGGTACGACTCGACACTTTTCCGTCAAAATATACATTGGCTTTTTTTACTACACTTACGTTATCGAACTTTGGCATTTTTAGCTCCTGCTATTAATTTAAGATTTTTATTTATAAATTTTATCGCACTACCTTGCCTGATAGCTTACTTTCTTGCAAGGAAAGCTGCATTGATCAAGGTGAAGTTGCTTCATGTAAGGGCATAAAAAAACCCGCAACATGTGCGGGTTTTTCAATTACTTACTTTATTTAATCAAAAGCGATTAAAAAAGCTCGTTTGCTTTGCTTACAATGTTTGCCACTGTAAAACCAAAGTGTTCAAACAACTCATTAGCTGGTGCTGACTCACCAAAGGTGGTCATACCTACTACTGCGCCGTTTAAACCAACGTACTTGTACCAGTAGTCAGCAATACCTGCTTCTACTGCTACGCGGCGTGAAACAGATGCCGGTAATACGCTTTCTTTGTATGCTGCGCTTTGATCTTCAAAGGCATCAGTACATGGCATAGACACAACACGTACCTTTTTACCTTGGCTGCGTAACTCTTTAGCTGAATCTTGTGCTAGTTGCACTTCAGAACCCGTTGCAATGAATATAATCTCTGGGTTGCCGTCACAGCTAAGGATGTAACCACCCTTTTTAACGTCACTTAATTGCTGTGCGTCACGCGCTTGTTGCTCAAGACCTTGGCGAGTAAAGATTAACGATGTAGGACCATCTTTACGCTCAATAGCTTGTTGCCATGCAATTGCCGACTCAACTTGGTCACATGGACGCCAGTTGTATAAGTTAGGCGTTAAACGCATGCTTGCAATTTGCTCTACTGGTTGGTGAGTTGGACCATCTTCACCTAAACCAATTGAATCGTGCGTGTATACAAAAATGCTTGGTTGCTTCATTAATGCAGCCATACGAACGGCATTTTTTGCATATTCAACAAACATTAAGAACGTAGCACCGTAAGGAATAAAGCCTTTATGAAGGGCAATACCATTCATAATTGCCGACATACCAAACTCACGTACACCGTAGTAAATGTAGTTACCGCTTGCATCATCGCGTGTTAAACCTTTAGAGCCATCCCAAATTGTTAAGTTTGAGCCAGCTAAATCGGCTGAGCCACCCATAAATTCTGGTAATAACGGACCAAATGCATTTAATGCATTTTGTGACGCTTTACGAGAAGCAGGATTTGCAGGGTTTGCTTGCAATTGCTCAATATACGCTTGAGATTTTTCAGCCCAATCACCAGGAAGCTCGTTATTAATACGACGTTTGTATTCAGCTGCAAGCTCTGGGTATGCTTTTGCGTATGCTGCAAACTTTTCGTCCCAGCTTGATTCAAGCTGTTGACCTTTTTCTTTGCTATCCCATTGTGCGTAAATATCATCAGGAATTTCGAAAGCATCGCCAGTCCAACCTAAAAATTCGCGAGATGCTTTAATTTCGTCATCACCTAGTGGTGCGCCATGACAATCGTGGCTACCCGNCCCGACTTATTAGGTGAGCCGTAACCAATAATTGTTTTACAACAAATTAGTGATGGCTTATCGGTAACGCTTTTAGCCTCTGCAATTGCAGCACTTACAGCGTCGCTGTCGTGACCATCAACACCACTAACTACATGCCAACCGTACGCTTTAAAGCGAGCTGGCGTATCATCGGTAAACCAACCTTCCACTTCACCATCGATAGAGATGCCGTTGTCATCCCAAAATGCAACAAGTTTACCCAGACCTAATGTGCCTGCAAGTGAACCTGCTTCATGAGAAATACCTTCCATAAGGCAGCCATCGCCCATAAATGCATAGGTAAAGTGATCAACAATATCGTGACCTTCACGGTTAAACTGTGCAGCAAGTGCTTTTTCGGCAATTGCCATACCTACGGCATTTGTGATCCCTTGACCTAATGGACCCGTAGTAGTTTCGATTCCTGGTGCATAACCATATTCTGGATGACCTGGTGTTTTAGAATGCATTTGACGGAAGTTTTTAATTTCGTCTAGTGGTAAATCATAACCACTTAGGTGCAATAGAGAATATATAAGCATTGAACCGTGGCCGTTCGATAATATAAATCGATCTCGGTCAGCCCACTCTGGATTTGTTGGGTTATGCTTTAGATAATCGCGCCATAATACTTCTGCGATATCAGCCATGCCCATAGGGGCTCCAGGGTGACCAGATTTGGCCTTTTGTACTGCGTCCATTGACAAGACGCGAATAGCATTTGCAAGTTCTTTGCGAGATGGCATGAATTCTCCTACCTTATATGTGTATTTGCGCGGGTATTTATGTAATCGTTTATGTAACCAAATATCTTGGATACTGCTATACATCCATTCTTACTTAATGTGGGGGCGGTGTGCAATTAAAAACCCCAGAAAAGGGAGCATTATGAATTTTTTTTGAGACCAGAACGACATTAGTAATTTTATTTAGACGTCTAGGCGTAAAAACACTATGCAATTAGTTTTGTTTTCGATAAAATACGCCCCTTAATTTTTTAGCGCTAATACCGACATTTGTGAAGCGCAATATTTGTGAGCAGAAATACAATGGCAAAACATTTATTTACTTCTGAATCAGTTTCTGAAGGTCATCCGGATAAAATCGCCGATCAAATCTCTGATGCGGTACTTGATGCAATCCTAGAGCAAGACTCTCAGGCTCGCGTAGCGTGTGAAACTTACGTGAAAACCGGTATGGTTATGGTTGGTGGTGAAATCACTACTAGCGCATGGGTTGATATCGAAGAAATTACACGTAAAACAATTCGTGACATTGGCTACACAAATTCAGACATGGGCTTTGATGCCGATTCATGTGCTATTTTAAACACTATTGGTAAACAGTCTCCAGACATTAACCAAGGTGTTGACCGTACTAGCCCAGAAGAACAAGGCGCTGGCGACCAAGGCTTAATGTTTGGTTACGCATGTAACGAAACAGAAGTACTAATGCCTGCCCCAATTACTTACTCACATCGTTTAGTACAGCGCCAAGCGCAAGTACGTAAAAGCGGCGAGCTTAACTGGTTACGCCCAGATGCAAAATCTCAAGTTACTTTTGCATACGAAAACGGCAAGCCAGTAGGTATTGATGCTGTTGTACTTTCTACTCAGCACAGCGAAGACATTTCGCAAAAAGATTTAGTAGAAGCTGTGATGGAAACAATCATTAAGCCGGTACTTCCTGCAGAACTTATTACAAGTGCAACTAAGTTTTTCATTAACCCAACAGGTCGCTTTGTTATTGGTGGACCAATGGGTGACTGTGGTTTAACTGGTCGTAAAATCATTGTAGATACATACGGTGGTATGGCTCGTCACGGTGGTGGTGCTTTCTCTGGTAAAGATCCATCAAAAGTTGACCGTTCAGCAGCATACGCTGCACGTTACGTTGCTAAAAATATTGTTGCTGCTGGTCTTGCTGACAAGTGTGAGCTACAAGTTTCTTACGCAATTGGTGTTGCAGAGCCTACTTCTATCAGCGTTGAAACGTTTGGTACAAGCAAGCTAGAAGAAAGCCGTTTAATTGAGCTTATTCGTGAACATTTTGACTTACGCCCTTACGGCTTAATTCAAATGCTTGATTTAGAGCGCCCTATCTACCTTCCTACAGCGGCTTACGGTCACTTTGGTCGCGACGAGTTCCCTTGGGAACGTACAGATAAAGCAGACGCACTTCGCGCAGCTGCTGGCCTTTAAGCCTATAATGTAATAATATAAACGGCCCTTTCAAGGGCCGTTTTTACATCTAGAGTTTATTTGTAGTATTGTTTATAAATAAAATAACTATAAAATCGACCTCGAATTGTTTTGTACTTTAGGTATATACTCATTTAATAATAAAAGCTTGAGGGATAATTAAATGACCGACAATTTTCGCGTTATATTTGCAGGGCTTGCAGATGACGTTGATACAAAAATAGCGTGTACAAACTTAGCCCAGCGGCTTAAGACCTCAGAAGAAAAAGTAATGCTTTTTTTTAAAGGTAAACCTCTGTTTGCACCAAGCAATAAAGATAAAGCATTAAAGCAAGCAAAACTACTTGTTGGTCTTGGTATAAAAAGTAAATTACAAGCCATCCCTAATACGTCAGCAGCAAGTATCGAGAAAGCAAATAACCAGCGTGATGAGCGTATTTTTGATGCCCTTGATTACATCACCAGTAGTTTAATTCGCCTTGAAGAAAAGCTAGATGATTTAGAACAACGCCTCCCAGCCCTTGAATCAAAAACGCCAGATGAAAATATTGATCAATGGCAAGATGATGACTTAATGCTTGATGAAGAACTTATTAGCACACCTAAAAAGCGCAGTAATGCTCTTTTATATTCGCTTATAGTTACGGTAGTAACATTACTAATTGTATTGGCGGCATATTTAGCTTTTCCTAACTTATTTTCTTTTTAATTACTTAGCGAAGCACTGACATGAGCAATAAGCGCACACAGATCAGAACATCAGTCCGTGAAATGCGTAATAATTTATCAAAAAAACAGCAATTACTTGCAGCTCAATCGCTTAAAATGAATTTTATTCAACAATTAAAAAGCAAAAAATCAAATAAAAAAGAGCATATAGCAATTTATTTAGTGAATGACGGAGAGTTAGATACCTCATTGTTAATTAATGAACTATGGAACTTAAATCATGAAATTTACCTCCCTGTAATACACCCTTTTAACGGGGCTAATTTACTCTTTCACCGTTATGAAAAAAACTCACCCATGAAGGCAAATCGCTATGGTATCTTGGAGCCTAAGCTGAACTGCTCTGAGATATGCCCGTTACCAGCGCTTGATTACCTCCTTATGCCGTTAGTTGCATTTGATAAACAAGGTAATCGCTTAGGAATGGGGGGTGGGTTTTACGACCGAACACTGGCACGTTTGCACGAACAAAATTGGCAAAAACCACAACTTATTGGCTTAGCACATGAATGCCAAAAAGTTGATTTGTTACCAATAGAATCGTGGGACGTACCACTTAAAACAATTATCACTCCAGATAAAATCTACTGCTGGTAACAATTAAATTTAATTACTAGCCGCATATTTCTGACATACATGAGCACATAGCAATGACACAAGATGAATTAAAAAAAGCAGCTGCCTGGGCAGCACTCGAGTTTGTAAAAGAAAACACAATTGTAGGCGTGGGTACAGGCTCTACTGTTAATCACTTTATTGATGCTCTTGGCTCAATAAAAGACACTATTGTAGGTGCAGTTTCGAGCTCAGAAGCTTCCACTGCGCGTTTAGAAGCGTTAGGCATTGAAGTGTTTGAACTTAATAATATAGCTGCCTTAGATGTTTACGTTGACGGCGCTGACGAAATTAACGCTCAAAACGAAATGATTAAAGGTGGCGGTGCCGCACTTACTCGCGAGAAAATAGTTGCTGCTGTCGCTAAACAATTTGTGTGTATTGTTGATGACACTAAATTAGTAAAAACATTAGGCGACTTCCCGCTTCCGGTAGAAGTTATTCCTATGGCACGCAGTTACGTAGCACGAGAGTTATTAAAATTGGGTGGCGACCCAGTCTATCGCCAAGGTGTAGTTACCGATAACGGTAACGTTATATTAGATGTATTTAACTTAAAAATTACCAATGCTAAACAACTTGAAACACAAATAAATTCAATTGTTGGCGTAGTTACCAACGGCCTATTTGCAGAGCGTGGCGCTGATAAAGTCATTATCGGCACTACAAATGGGCCTCAAATTAAATAGGATGAGGTTATGAGTAAGGTATCGTTAGCAAAAGACAAAATTAAAATTCTCTTGCTTGAAGGTGTTCATCAAAGCGCTGTTGAAACGTTAAAACGTAATGGTTACAGTAACATCGATTATGTTAAAACATCCTTACCTGAGGACGAACTAAAAGAGCGTATTAAAGATGTGCACTTTGTGGGTCTTCGTTCTCGCACTCATATAAATGAAGCTGTATTAGACGCCGCTGAAAAGCTTGTTGCAGTTGGTTGTTTTTGTATTGGTACAAACCAAGTTGATTTAGATAGCGCACGCGAACGCGGTATTGCCGTGTTTAATGCACCGTTTTCTAACACTCGTTCTGTTGCAGAGCTTGTACTTGGCGAAATTTTGCTTTTATTGCGCGGTATTCCAGAGCGCAATGCAGCGGCGCATCGTGGCGGTTGGTTAAAAACAGCGAATGGTTCTTTTGAAGCCCGTGGTAAAACGTTAGGTATTATTGGCTACGGTCACATTGGTACTCAACTGGGTATTATGGCTGAAAATATCGGTATGAACGTTGAATATTATGATATTGAAGATAAGTTATCGCTTGGTAATGCAAAGCAAGTACATAACCTAACTCAACTATTGCAACGCTCTGATATTATTAGTTTACACGTTCCAGAAACACCGCAAACTAAAAATCTAATTGGCACAGCTGAACTTGCTGTTATGAAGCAAGGAGCTATTTTGATCAATGCTTCACGCGGCACCGTGGTTGATATTGATGCGCTTGCAGAAGCCCTTACCGAGAAAAAACTCAGCGGTGCAGCAATCGATGTATTCCCTACTGAACCAAAATCTAACGATGAAGAATTTGTATCGCCACTGCGCCAATTCGACAATGTTATTTTAACGCCGCATATTGGTGGCTCAACCCAAGAAGCACAAGAAAACATTGGTATTGAAGTAGCTGGTAAATTGGCTAAATATTCAGATAACGGCTCAACTATTACAGCGGTTAACTTCCCTGAGGTATCGCTGCCAGAGCTTGCTAATCGTAGTCGTTTATTACACGTACACCACAACCGTCCTGGCGTACTAACACAAATTAACCAAGCGTTTGCACAGCACGGTATTAATATTGCCGCGCAATACCTGCAAACAGACGCAGCTATTGGTTATGTTGTTATTGATGTAGATACAGATCACTCTGAAGTCGCACTTAAAGAATTAAGCGCTGTTGAAGGGACAATTAGAGCACGTATTCTTCATTAATAAATACCATACTTTTGATATTAAAAGGGTCCTTATAGACCCTTTTAAACTACATGTACTTTCTTAGGTATTTTTTAAATACAGGATCGGTTTTAGCTAACTCTTTTTGCTCAGCTAAAATATCTTTTAAAATAGCACCTGAAGTAAGCGGATTTGCAAGCACAACTCTAAATACAACCGTAGGTTGATTATCATAATTAGAAGGTGTTAAACGTGTACGCGACACAAACGAACGTCCCGATTCACGTTGACGCTTTTGCATACTGGCCGTAAAACGATTCAATGAGGCAAATATATCTAACCTAGTTGCGGCATCAGCATCAGCTATTGCTTGTTTGATTTTTTTTGGTACATAACGATACGTTAATAAGCACAGCTCAGGCTCTGAAACAAGTTCAAAGTCTTCGTCTGCTTTAATTAAATCGGCAAAATAATGTGCTTTTTTAATACTACGATCAATTAGCATTTCGTAGCCTTTACGACCTATAACTCGTAAGCAAGCATGTACTAACATTGCCATACCGGGTCTGCTACCCTCAAGCGTATGACTACCTAAATCTTTAGAGCCTTTACGTAAAATATATTCTGCGTGGTGCTCTATAGCGTCAGTTGCAGCTGGGTCTTTAAATAAAACCAAACCTGCGCCCATTGGCACATACATTTGCTTATGTGCATCAATAGTAATTGAATCAGCACGTTCAATTCCTTTTAATAAAGGACGGTGCGTATTAGATAAAAGAGTTGCTCCTCCCCATGCAGCATCTACATGAAAGTGACACCCAATTTCTTCGCTCAAATCAGCCATTGCATCTAATGGGTCAATATTACCGGTTTCGGTAGTACCCGCGACACCAATAATGGCCATAACTTTAATGCCTTTAGCTTCAAGCTCAAGCGCTTTTTCACGCATAGCATCAACATCTACTTTATTGTTATCGCAGGTTTTTATACCAATTAAATTTTCACGACCAATACCTAATAAATCAACTGATTTGCCTAATGAATAATGTCCGCGCTCAGATATTAAAACAGCCAAACCTTTATAGCCATAATGCAACATGCCAGCAATAAGGCCCTGTGCACCAATACCTTTAAAATCACCATCTGGTTTTAATAAACGATTTCGGGCAATCCAAAGCGCAGTAATATTAGCAATCGTACCACCGGAGCAAAAAGCACCTAATGATGTTTTAGCACTATGCATCCATTTAGAATAAAACGAGTCTTCTTGCCCATAAGCTAAATGGTGCATCATCCCCAAAACTTGGCGCTCAAGAGGAGTAAATGCTTTAGAAGTTTCTATTTTTACTAAGTTTTGATTTAGCCCTACCATCAATTTTGACAGTGGTAATAAAAAATGAGGTAAGGCAGAGGTCATATGACCAATAAAACTAGGAGCAGCGGTATGCACAGAATGCGCAACAAGTTGCTCCATTATGTCTTGTGCATAAGCAGATACAAACGTTGGATCCTCGGGGATCACAGCTGATTGAAAATCTTTTTCGATTTCATGCAATGGCTTTTCAATTGCCGCTATATTTTCGTTTAAGAAACCTGCTAAATTACTCGAAATTTCAAGCTCGATTTTGCTTAAAGTTGAGTCTGGCGCTTCAGGTACAGTAAATATACGCTTAAGGCTTTCTTTAGAGGCGACGGCACAACGCTTTTGATCCATCTTAATACCTAGTGTGTGTAGCTAAAAAACATGTTTATCTATAAAAAAGGCCATATTTTGGCACTATTTTAAAGAATAGTGTTTTAAATAATTGCGCTAACTTTACTGCAATCCAACCAAAATGTCTCGCATAAAGCCATAAAAGCAGTCAAATGCATGACAAAAAAATGATAATTTAATTAATATTCAGCTCAAGATAATAAATTCGAATTAATTATTGGGCATTTATATATTTTGCGTATAATAAAACGATAATAAAAAAGGGACATATATGCTTAAAGGAAGAGTAAGAATAAGTTGGTTAATGGCTGGTTTTAGTGTGTTTTTAATTAGCTTATTCGCCTACGTTTATTACACCTACCAAACTACCCGTGCAGAAATAATGCAATCGGTCGACACTCGCCTACTTAATGCAGCCACCAGCGTAAAACATATTTTAGGTGATGAGTACCTTAACGCTGTTAATCAAAATGACACGATTAGTTTTTCTGACTATCAAGATAAAAGCAAAAAGCTTTCAGAGTTCGCGCAAGCATTAGACATTGCGTATGTTTACTCGATGATACTAAAAAATGGAAAAGTTTATTTTGGTGCGTCTAGTTACACACAAGACGATCAAAATAACGGAAAAGTAACCCAATTTTTAGACCTTTACCCAGAGGCAACAGAAGCAAATATAAGTGCTTTTTATTCAACAGAACCCGTATTTGAAATATCGAGTGATCAATGGGGACACTTTAAAACTATTTTTATTCCTTATATTGATGAAACTAACGGCAAAACCTATTTAACCGGTGCCGATATAACTATTTACGATTTGAATCAAAAACTGAAAGAAAGCGTATCTAAAGCTGCAGCCATGGCAAGCTTCTTCTTTTTTATTGCGATACTCGTTGCTGCTATTTATATATATTTACTCAAACGTTCTTTAGCAACTGATTCAAGCACTGGTTTTGCGAATCATATAGCTCTGGAGTACTTTCTTAAAAAGAGTAGCGCTCATCATATGCAGTTAGCGGTTATTTGGATTAACGAAATAGAAGATATAAATAGTTTTTACGGTACAGAAGTTGGCGATAAAGTGATGAAAAACTTATTAATACACTTTAAAAACCGCTGTTCTACACGCTGTCATATTTATCGCTTAGCAACAAATAAACTAGTGCTCCTTGCACCAAAAGAAATTCCGTATATCGAATTTAACGATCTTATCGAAACCTATAACTTTAATACCCCATTACTAACCGACCCTTTTATTTATATTACGCTATGTGCAGGCATTGCCAGTGGTAATAAGTCACTCTTACTAGAGAATGCACATATCGCGGCTTTACAGGCTAAACAAGGTCGGCATACAGTCGTTAATTACTCCAAAGCACTACACGATGTAAAAGTGCAATATCAATACAACGTAGAAATGGCTAAAGAAGTACGCGAGGCGTTTGATAACAACCGTATAGTGCCTTATTTTCAGCCTATTATTGATATAGATACAAATCAAATAGTGCAGTATGAATGCCTAGCTCGCATGGTAACTAGCACAGGTGAAATATTAAAACCTGACGCATTTTTAAATGTTGTAACCCGCTCAAGAATGGATGGTTTATTAACGCGTACTATTTTCTCACAATGTGTTAGCCGATTTAGAAAAACAAATATTTGCTGGAGCTTAAATATAACAGCCCAAGACATGCTTGATCCCAGTTTAAGTGAATATATAGCTTATGAATTAAAACGTTACCCGCATCCGGGTAATATCACTCTTGAGCTTATAGAAACACAAGCAATTGCTAACTTTTCAGAAGTAAAAGCATTTATAGGCATGGTTAAAACGAAGGGTGTAAAAGTTGTTATTGATGACTTTGGTAGTGGCTATTCAAACATATCAAACGTATTAAAACTTGAAGTAGATGGCATTAAACTAGATGGCGCTTTAATAAAGCAAATTGTAAACGATAAAGACATTTACTTATTTATAGAGCACATAGCGAGTTTTGCTAATCAGTTAGGTTTACAACTAATAGCCGAATCGGTAGAGAACAAAACAATTGTAACTGCACTTAAAAAAGCGAATGTGACGCTGATGCAAGGTAATTACTTTGCTCACCCAGCGCCACATGTTAACTCACAAAATGAAGACGTATTAACGATCAGCTAAATTAATAATAAGCCGGTGGCTTTGCTGGCCACTGGCCCAATATTTACGTTCAAAAGGCGTAATAGCATCATCTGATTCATAAGGTACTACATCGCAAGAGTTACCAGTTAATTCAAGTGCTCTTGCAAACTCTTTAACGTAAATATCCCAATTACTTCTTACCTCTAACAAACCACCTAACTTAACAATAAATGGAAAGATAGCTGCGCCATGCCAGCGCCTGCGAATATGTTTAGACTTTGGCCATGGGTTTGGATACAACAAGTAATGATGGCTAGGCTGCCAATTAGCATCAACCGCTAAACGCCAAAAGTCGTTTAAATCGGCTTGTACTAATATGTACTGCCCACTGTCGGTTTGCTTGTACTCAACATCATGTTTATCAAGGCGGTGCGACGATTTATCAATACCTATAACAAGCGCATCGGGATGATGCTTAGCCAAATTAGCCGTACTTTCGCCAACACCGCAACACGAATCTAAAATAAGCGGACCTTTAAAAGCGTGTACTTTAGCGTTAACTTCATCAAACGCGAGTTGTGTATGCTCTGCAATTGGCTTTTTAAATTCAGCACTTAAATGCTTATTTACTATTTCATCAAGCTTTTCGTGAATACCCGCTTGGTTAGATACAATACTACGTGAATTTGCATCATTCATTAATGTCTTAGCCCCACACCTTTTTTGATCAATGTAAGCGCTAATGTAAATAACGCTGTTATAAATACTAAAATAACCCCAAGAGCCACGCTTAAATCAACATCCGACACACCTAAAAAGCCATAACGGAACGCGTTAACCATATAAATTATAGGATTAATTTGCGATACATTTTGCCAAAATTCTGGCAGTAATGTAATGGAATAAAACACACCCCCTAAGTAGGTTAATGGCGTTAAAATAAAGGTTGGGATAATACTAATATCATCAAAGCTATTTGCGTAAATTGCATTAATCAAACCACCTAAAGCAAATACCGCAGAAGTTAAAATAACCGTAGCCATAATCACAAAAACATTATGTATTTGAATATCAACAAATAATAACGATACACAGGTAACTATAAATCCCACCATAATGCCACGCGTCATACCGCCGCCCATATAACCCAGTACTATTATGTAGTTAGGTACAGGTGCAACTAAAAGCTCTTCAATGCTTTTTTGAAACTTTGTTGAATAAAAACTAGAGGCTACGTTCGAGTATGAGTTTGTAATAACCGACATCATTATAAGGCCAGGTACAATAAACTCCATGTAACTAAAACCTCCCATATCGCCAATTCGTGAACCAATTAAGTTACCAAAAATAACAAAATATAAGCTCATTGTAATTGCTGGCGGTACTAAGGTTTGCACCCAAATGCGTAAAAAACGAATACACTCTTTAATCCATAAACTCTTTAAGGCTACGCCATATTTAAACATTTATTCGCCCCGCCCTTGCTCTAGTAATCCTACAAATAACTCTTCTAGTCTGTTTGCTTTATTTCGCATACTCAATACAGTATTACCTTGAGCTGTTAATGCACTAAACACAGCATTTAACCCTTGTGATTTAGCAACTTCCACCTCAACAGTGCGATCGTCTGTCATGGTAAATTTATAGCCATCAAGCGTTACAGGATTTGCAGGCGTTTTTAAATCTAAAATAAACGTTTCTTTATCAAGCTTTGCAAGCAGTGCTTTAATTGTGGTGTTTTCAACAATTCGACCATTATCGATAATCGCAATGTTTTTACACAGTAACTCTGCTTCTTCAAGGTAATGTGTGGTTAAAATAATGGTAACGCCTTGCTGATTTATTTGGCGTAAAAAATCCCACATTGAACGACGAAGCTCTATATCTACACCTGCTGTTGGCTCATCAAGTATAAGCAACTTTGGTTCGTGCATAAGCGCACGTGCAATCATTAAGCGGCGTTTCATACCACCTGAAAGCGTACGCGCTTGCTTGTCTTTTTTCTCAAGTAAACCAAGTTGAGCTAGGTATTTATCAGCACGCTTATGGGCTTCAGCGCGTGGAACACCGTAATAACCAGCTTGATTAACAAGTATTTGGCTAAGCGTTTCAAACTGACTAAAGTTAAACTCTTGCGGCACTAAGCCTAAATGCGCTTTTGCGGCTTCTAAATCAGTATCAATATCGCAACCGAATACTTCTACTTTGCCTTTCGTTTTATTAACAAGTGAGGAAATAACACCAATAGTGGTTGATTTACCAGCTCCATTTGGGCCAAGCAAGGCGAAAAAATCACCTTCGTAAACTTGTAAATCAACGCCTTTAATGGCCTCAACACCATTTTTATAAACCTTAGTAAGGCCTTCTATATTTAAAGCAATATTTTGCTTAACCATTACTTACCCTCACCATAACCCCAACGTTTTGTTAGGTTATGTTCAATGTTTAAATGATCTAAAATTCTTGCCACCATAAAATCGACTAAGTCTTCAATACTTTGTGGCTTATGATAAAAACCAGGTGCTGCTGGCATAATAGTTACCCCTAAACGAGATAACTTAAGCATGTTTTCTAAATGAATTTCGTTAAATGGTGTTTCGCGCGGTACTAAAATTAGCTGCCCGCGTTCTTTTATTACAACATCGGCGGCGCGCTCTAGTAAATTATCTGACGCCCCTACCGCAATTGCAGAAACCGATCCTGCACTACACGGGCATACCACCATTTTTTTAGGCGCCGCAGAGCCCGATGCCACAGGGCTAAACCAGTTATCTTTACCATATACTTTTAACTGTTCAGGCTTGGCATTAAACAGCGTACTTAGCTGCTCAGTTGCTTTATCTTCATTACCTGAGAGCTTTATGTTTGATTCTGTATCAAGCACGACTCTCGCAGCACTTGAGATGAGTACGTATACTTGAAATTGCTGTTCTAACAATACTTCGAGTAATCTTAAACCATAAGGCGCACCCGATGCACCGCTAAAAGCTAACGTAATTCTATCTTTAAATTGCACATTATTCTCCGCTGTATTTATCAGCTAAACCATCAATAAGTTGTTGATGTAAGCCATTAAACCCACCATTACTCATAATTAAAATATGTTGATTAGGCTCAATACTTTCAAGCACTGTATCAATAATTGTTTGTGTAGAACTAAAGCATTGCATATCGGCTTTTTCTGCTTGCTCTTTGAGCGACCAATTTAGATTATCAGGCTCAAGAAGTAGCACATCGTTAGCATCACGTAATGAATCTAATAATGTATGTTGGTGCACGCCCATTTTCATCGTGTTTGAACGAGGTTCTAAAATAGCGATAATTTTTTCATCGCCCACTTTTGCACGTAACCCCGCAAGCGTTGTTTTAATAGCTGTTGGATGATGCGCAAAATCGTCATAGACCTTTATGTTATTAATATCAGCTTTGAGCTCCATTCGCCTCTTGGGGCTAATAAACTCACCTAAAGCATCAATACTATGGTCAATCGCGATACCAACATGACGTGCAGCGGCTATCGCCATAATTGCATTTTTAACATTATGCTCGCCTATTGCTTGCCAGCGCACAGTTCCCTGATTTTCGTTATTTAGCAATACATCGAACTCGCTGCCATCTGCTTTTAATAACTCATAATTCCAATCATCGCCAAGAGTTTCGCTCTCACTCCAAAGCCCTTGCTTTATTACATCATTAAGCGCTATATCTTGCTTTGGCCAAATTACTTTGCCGCTTTGAGGTAATGTACGCATTAAGTGATGAAATTGTTTTTTTATTGCGTTTAAATCTTCAAAAATATCAGCATGATCGAATTCAAGATTATTTAAAATGAGTGTACGAGGTAAGTAATGCACAAACTTACTGCGCTTATCAAAAAAGGCTGTATCGTATTCATCCGCTTCAATAACAAAAAATGGTGTTTCGCCCACTTTTGCCGACACACCAAAATTTTGGACTATGCCGCCAATTAAAAATCCTGGTTTTAAGCCAGCGTACTCTAATATCCATGCGAGCATACTTGCTGTTGTGGTTTTGCCATGGGTACCAGCTACAGCAAGTACCCATGAGTTTTGCAATAAGTTATGTTTGAGCCATTCAGGACCAGAGGTATAAGGTAAGCCTTTATCTAAAACATATTCAACACATAAGTTTCCACGACTCATTGCATTACCAATAACCACCATATCTGGCTTAGGCTCTAATTGAGACACGTCGTAGCCTTGAGTCAACTCAATACCAAGCTCTTCTAGTTGCGTACTCATCGGAGGGTAAACGTTTTGATCAGAGCCTGTAACCTTATGACCCAGCGATTTTGCAATGGCTGCAATACCGCCCATAAACGTGCCACAAATCCCCAAAATATGTATATGCATATACTTTCCTTAAATCGTGCGCTTACTTTACAGCTCTGCAAAGTTTAATGGCGCTATAATGCCAAAATTTGCGCTTAGTTACCATTGCAGGTAAGCATTTCACTCTTGCCAAAAGAGCTTTAATCTAAGGTTTAACCACCCTAACAAATAAACATTTATGTTATAGCGCAACTAAGTCATTTTTAAATTGAACGGTAGCCAGAAAAGGTTGGTACAAAGAACACGAATACATCATTAAAATTAAGTAAAAAGCATGGCTTACTTTTAAGAAACGCTTATAAATGTTATAAAATACACCGTTTTTAAATGCTTATTTTTTTTATACTTAAAGGGACATAATATGAAAAAGCTATTCTTTGTAGCCTGTATTCTTTTATCAACAAAAATCTTTGCTTTAGAACTTACTAAATATCCTATAGAGCTTAGCTCTGCAGAGGGTATCAATGTAGTTATTGCAACTACGCTAGATAAAAAACAAGCGTTAGTAAGAGTTAAAGGCATTAATAACGAAATTGATGACATTGTATTTTTAACTAACCTAGAACCTCACGGTAGCAATAAAGCTTATAAATATACGTTTGATGGTTCTAAACGCAGCATTGTTACTGTTAATGATAACTACCGCTGCTGCTCATATACTCTAAATATTCCTGATAGCCGAGATGGAGTTTATTTAAGAAAAAACGAAGAATCTACATCAGGTATAACTGAAAGTTTAGAAAAGCAATACGAACAGCAAGTAAGTAAGGAAATTCAAGCTAAACTTGCCATATTTAATCGTGATAAACATTTAAATTATCAGCAAATGAATATGACTGACGCCGACCAGCAAGTTAATAAACAATGCGGTTCAACAATAAAGACCAATGTTGATTGGGAAACGGTTGATGACAAAAGCTTACAAAAATATGCAGTGGGTTCCTTCTGCGCGCAAGTAGCAAAAGAAATTGCTTATATGTGTAAAGAAGACAATAGTTTTAAAAGTAAAATAGCAGATGTTAGTACCATTAACTGCGAGTTTACTGATCAGCTAAAGTTACGTAAATTAGATAAAACGTTAACGTTTAAAACATCATCTGAAGCTCCTAACCAAGGGCGGTTTATTAAAGCTTACTTATTGAATTTATAATATTGATTTATAAAGTAAAAAAGCACCTCTCGGTGCTTTTTTTGTTTATGTTAATCTATAAGTTAAAAATACGATTAAACCAACACCGAGCAATAAACGGTATATTACAAATGGCAACATCCCCATTCGCTCTATTACTTTTAAAAACATAAATATACATGCATAAGCCGATAAGAACGATAACACCACCCCTAACAATAACGTGTTCCAATCAACAACATGGTCACCCAATGCAAGTTCTATAGTGTAGTAAAGCCCCATCATAGAAATAATAGGTATTGCCAGTAGGAACGAAAAACGCGCTGCGCTTTGTTTATTCATACCCAACATTAAACCAGCAGTCATAGTAATACCTGAACGCGAGGTACCTGGGATCATAGCCACCGCTTGTGCAAAACCAATTATAAGCGCTGTTTTCCAATTTAGTTGGTAAATGGTTTTAATTTGTTTACCTTTTGCATCGGCGTACCACAGCAGCAAACCAAAAATAATGGTCGTTGCTGCAATAACCCATGCGCTTCTCAGGTATAACTCAATAAAGTCTTTTAAAAGTAAACCTAAAATGGCGGCAGGAACAGTACCTAAAATTATCCACCAGCCTAATTTACTGTCATCGGTAGCGCCTTGCTTACCAAATGATTTAAACCATGCACTTAGTATATCTACTACTTCTTTACGAAAATAAATAACAACAGCAATTAAAGTACCAACGTGTACTGCCACGTCAAATGCGAGGCCCTGATCTTCCCAGCCTAAAATTTGCGATGGTAAAATTAAGTGCGCCGAACTCGATATAGGTAAAAATTCAGTAAACCCTTGTATGAGGGCTAAAATAATTATTTCGATAATACTCATGGGTTAGAAAACTCCACCTTCCATAGTTTTTGTTGAGGGTTATTATATGCATTCCATAACTGAGCAATTGTTTGTTTAGCTACAGGATGATAAAAATCAGGTGCAACCTCGCTCAATGGCTGTAATACAAATGCATTTTTAGTTATTTCGTCACGCGGTAATTGCGCTGGGGAGTCGCAAATCACATCATCATAAAACAGTAAATCCAAATCGAGCGTCCGTGGGCTGAATTTTTTATCGCTAGCCATACGACCATTATCACGTTCAATGTTTTTTAGTAAAATACATACATCAGCTAATGACATATCAGTAGTTGCAGCAACGACTGAGTTATAAAAATTATTGCCAGCAAAACCAACCGCTTCACTTTCAAAAACAGACGAATGCACAATTTTTTTGAAGTGTTGCTTAAGTGCAATCAATGCACATTGTATATAGTGCGCTTTATTTATATTTGAGCCTAGGCTGATGTAAATTTGCGGCATTTAGTCTTTTGCCTTAGTACGTGTAATTTCAACACCCACTGTTTGAGCTTGTGGTACTGCAGCGGGTTTACTTACTTTAATAGTAACCTGAGGGGTATTAAATTCAGTCAAAATAATATGCGCTAATTGCTCAACTAAAGTTTCTAGCAATTCAACGGGTTTTGCAGTGCTGTGCTCTATAACGCGTTCACTCACCTTTGAATAGTCGAGTGCTAAATTAATATCGTCATTAGCGGCTGCTGGTTTAATATCACTTAGCATTTCAATATCAAAATACAGGCTCTGTTTACTTTCTTTTTCAAAGTCGTACACTCCAATAATAGTGTCGACATGCAATTGATATATAAATACCTTGTCCATTGATACTCCTAATGACTGAGCTAATTATGTTAAGTATCAATTAAATTAATACTGCATATACTTTAATCAGTGTTTAAATATGCAAAAATTACTTTTACAATAACAAAATAACTTTGTTAGCTAAAAATTAAATAGGCATAATCATTTTCACGATAAATTTTGCCGCCAATAATAGCCCAAAAGCAATACCAATTACATTAAATGTGGTTAGTATAATGATAAAAAATTAAGGAAGTGCGTGTTAGCGATTTTAATGTTTGTTTTAGCTTATTTACTCGGATCGATTTCATCGGCTATTTTAGTGTCGCGGTTATTCAAACTTCCTGATCCTCGCAGTAACGGCTCTAATAATCCAGGCGCAACCAATGTTTACAGATTAGGCGGTACGTTGCCTGCTTGCTTGGTTTTAGTATTTGATATTTTAAAAGGCACCATTCCAGTTTGGGGAGCCTATTTTTTAAAGCTAGAACCGCTAGAGTTAGGTTTAGTTGCAGTAGCAGCTTGTTTAGGGCATATGTACCCTGTATTTTTTAACTTTAAAGGTGGTAAAGCAGTCGCTACTGCATTTGGATCTTTATTACCTATTGGTTTATCGTTGGCTGGGTTACTTGTTTGTACTTGGCTAGTTGTAGTAGCAATAACTCGTTATTCATCACTTGCGGCTCTTGTGGCTGTATCTTTAGCGCCTTTATATACTTGGCTAATAAAACCACTCTACACATTACCTGTAACGTTTATTACTTTATTAATTATTTTTCGTCACCGTACTAATATTATTCGCTTATTTACTGGTGACGAACCAAAAGTGGATGCTAAAAAAGCACCCACTGATAAAAACAAAAACCTGTAAAATATGGGCAATTAAATCGCCTCAAGGCTATCTATTGGCCAGCGAGGTTTTGTTTTCATATCAAGACTTGCAAACTGACCAGCCTTTAAACGCTGCATACCTGCATAAGCAATCATAGCGCCGTTGTCGGTACAAAATTCAGTCCGAGGATAAAACACCTCACCTTTCATGCCCTTCATTACTCGCTCAAGTTGTAAGCGCAATTGTGTATTTGCACTTACGCCACCGGCAATAACTAAACGCTTAATACCCGTTTGTTTTAGTGCACGTTTACACTTAATAACTAGCGTATCAATAACCGCTGTTTGAAATGCATGAGCAATATCGGCTTTAGTTTGTTCGTCATCGCTATTTTGCCTAATAGTAATTGATGCAGCAGTTTTTAAGCCACTAAAGCTAAAATCAAGACCCGGTTTATCAGTCATCGGACGAGGAAACACAAAACGCTTAGCAACACCCTGCTCTGCCATTTTAGCCAAACGTGGACCACCTGGGTAATCAAGACCAAGTAACTTAGCTGTTTTATCAAATGCTTCACCTGCGGCGTCATCTACCGACTCACCCAATACTTCGTATTGACCAATGCCAGCCACCTTTACCATCATCGTATGACCGCCAGAAACTAATAGTGCGATAAATGGAAATTCTGGAATGTTTTCCTCAAGCATCGGCGCAAGTAAATGCCCTTCCATGTGATGCACTGCAACTGCTGGAATATCCCAACCGTACGCGAGCGAACGACCAATAGACGTGCCCACCAGTAATGCGCCAACTAAACCAGGACCTGCGGTGTAAGCAATACCGTCTAAATCTTCAGGACCGCAACCAGCTTGTGCAAATGCAGCATCAATAAGTGGTAATGTTTTACGAACATGATCGCGAGATGCAAGCTCAGGCACTACACCACCATAATCAGCATGTACTTTTACTTGGCTGTATAATTGATGGGCCAACAAACCCTTTTCGTCATCGTAAATTGCAATACCCGTTTCATCACATGACGATTCAATGCCTAAAATTCGCACTGTACTTCTCCTGCCTTTTAAATTTTTACTTTGTTGTTTTTATAACGAAAGACCAATATTTGTTTGACCATCTTCAAGGGCAAACTTTTTAAGTGCTTTTATGCTATCAGAGGTAATACGCCCCATAGCTTCAACAAAATCAATTAACTCACCAAGCACTTCCATTTCGTACTGCATTAACGGATGTTCGCGTATAGCCTTATTATCTGCTACCTCACCTTCTACCGTCATTTGATATTCAATAAAACGAGCAACTGTTGCTTGTGATATTTTGCTTATACTAATAAATTCTTGTTCGTCTTGCGCCATTAAACCATGCATTAAGCTAAGTAGAGAGGTAGCAGCATCAATAGCAGGGTAAGTACCAAACATATCAAAGTCAGCAAGTTCAGGGACGTTTGGCTCTATTTTTTCGATTTGCTTTTCAAGATCTATTTTACTTTTAGGAAGTAGTATTTTTTCCCAACATACATTTAGTGAATTACGAAGTAGAGTTTCATCACCAAACCCAGTCGCTTCACTAAATAAACCATAATTAGGCAACATGCGTTCAATTAAAGCACCCGCTAAAACAGCTTGCTGTAAGTAGTTTAGATCTCTAATACGCTGGAAGTTATTCGCTTTTGTCATTTTTTAATGTCTCACACGACCAACAAAAATCGAATGTTGATCCGTTATGCTCATTGCAATTAGGACATACCCAATCTGGAGCTGATTTTTTTACTTGTTGGTAGTTTACCAATATTTCGCGCGCATGGCGCTCTTTAATCGTATAAACCTGCACACTAACTTGAGCTTGTTCAAACGGTATTTCACCCAATGCGCCCTGCAACATTTCACCTTTAATTTGACACTCAATACCATCTGTTTGTATTAAGCCTTTAATAATATTGGCTTCTAATATATTTTCAGCACGATAAATAGTAATCCACTGAAATTGACTGTCTGCTAAGTTATCAGTATTAATATTAGTATTTTGCAATTTTCACCTCATTAATTTTGGGTATACAATATCCTACGCTAGTCTACTAAACTTATTTAGCAGCCAATATTTCACAGGAATAAACATGACACTTACAACTCCCGGCTTACTATTTCCGGCAATATCGCTGTTGTTACTTGCCTATACAAACCGATTTTTAGTACTAGCGCAATTAATTAGAGAATTAAATGCGCGTGAAGGTGAATCAATACGCCCTGTAGTTGTTGCACAAATCACTAATTTAAGAAAACGCATTAATCTAATTAGAACAATGCAAGTGTATGGCGTGGCATCATTTTTATTATGTACTTTATCAATGTTTGCTCTGTTTATTGAGTTTAATACAACTGGGATTATTTTGTTTGGGATTAGCTTAGCGTGTTTAAGCTTGTCACTGCTAACCTCTTTGTTTGAAATTCATATCTCGTGTGATGCTATAGAAATAGAATTACAAAGCATAGAAAACAAGCCTCTAAGCAACCGTATTAATCGTAACTTTGTTAAATAAAAAGCTGATACAAATCAATTATTGCTCAACTGATAATAAATTATGCTTTAATCAATGCGCCATTATGTGGCATACTTTTTCATTAAATAGAATGATTAGCTTTAAATAAAAAGCTTATCAATCTGATTTACAAGTATTTAGTATGATTTATTCATCCCGAAAAAGGATACAAGGTAAATAATAAATCATTAGGCCTAGGCCTAAAAAATAATACTCTGTAACAGTTTACCCCTTTAATTAATAACAAAAGAGGGATATCCTGACCAAAATTTGTCATAAACTTGCAAACACATTTAAATATTAGATTTTACAGAATTGTTTAAGTAAAAAATTAATATTATTGATGTTTGCGTTATATGCGACTTACTTATAAAAAGGGACTATAAAGTGAGATTTGAACAATTAGAACAATTTGTAGCACTTGGCGTGTTGCGTCATTTTAGACAAGCTGCTGAACAAACCAAAATCAGCACTTCAGCGCTTACTCGTAGCATTCAAACACTTGAAGATGAAATGGGGTATGAATTAGTAAAACGCTCCACTCGTTCAGTAAAACTAACTCCTGAAGGTGAGCTTTTTCTTGAGTACGCCAAAAACACATTGTCTGAGCTTGAATTAACCAAAAAACGTATTTTTCAATCTATTAATGGAAATACTGATGAAAAATTAGTGATTGGATATACTAATAAAGCAAGCAGCATAGTACCTATTTCCTGTGGGCAATTTTTAGCACAGTACCCTCATGTAAAAATAGAAATGCAATTGCAAGATCAACACGAGCTTACCCGTAAGCTACAACAGGGTGAAATAGATATTAGCGTCTACTCACAAGCTATTAATAGCATAGGCAGTGATATACATTTACCTGACCAACTCATTTTGTTTGTTTCTAAAAATCATCCTCTTGCTCACAAAAATGATATTAGTAAACACGATTTAGATAGTTACCCTATGTTTGGCTGTTTTTCTCAGTCAAAACAAGTACAGACTATGCTTAATGAGGCAATTGACTCTTTAAATAAATCGTCGAGCATTAAGGTCGGTAGTATTGATCAAGTGATGATGGGGCTTGCTAAGTCTAATCATTTTGCTATTGCAAGCATCGAGCATGCAAACACAGTAGCTGAACATTCAGAACTAGTTCAATTAAAAACAAATAAAGACTTAAGCCATGAGCAACTAGTGATACAAACTAGCCAACAAACAGCGGTTGGCGAACATGTAGAGCACTTGTTATCGCTTATAAAAAAAGCAGCAACTGCAATCAATTAAACAACACTATTTTTAAAATGTGTGCGACATAAAAGTAATAGCTTTTGTAATCTTTTCGGCTACACTGTCGCACCTTCAAAAAATTACTGATATGAATGTTTAACCTACCAGCCGGCGACAATTATCTAACCGAAATAGAACAACAAGGCTACTGCATTATTAACAATGCAATAAATGAGCAGCTTATTGTTGATTTAATGGCTGATTGTTACCGTATAAATCCACATTTTACACTCGCTGGCATTGGTCGCTTAAATAACCTTCAAATTGACGATACTATTCGTAAAGATAAAACCTACTGGTTTGATGGCACTTCTCAAGCTCAACTAACTTATCAAGCCGTTATGGAAAGTATTAAAACAACACTCAACCGCACTTTATTTATGGGACTGTTTGATTACGAATGTCATTATGCAAAATACACGCATGGCGATTTTTATAAAAAACACGTAGATGCCTTTAAAGGTCGCTCTAATAGAGTTATTACTAGTGTATTTTATTTAAATACTCCAGCGGAGGGTGGTGAGCTTGTTATTTATAAACCTAAAAGTAAAGAAGTAGAAATTACTATTAAACCAACGGCTGGCACCTTAATATTATTTGAAAGCGAACGCTTTGTTCACGAAGTATTACCCGCTGTAGATAAACGCTATTCAATAGCCGGTTGGTTTAGAAAAAACGCATCTATAAGTGGCATTATTGACCCACCAAGGTAAAATCCCACATATTAGAATGTGATTGGGTATGAAAACAATAAACCAATAAAGATAGCTAAGCCTACATAATGGTTATTCAAAAAAGCTTTAAAACATGCATCCCGCTCACGCTGATGAATCAACTTTTGCTGATAAACTAATAAACTAGTTGCTAACCCTAAGCCAATCCAAAATACAATTGGTAACTCATTAACAAAACCAATAAAAGCCACTAAAGCAATAAATGCTGCATTAAGTAAAAAAATAATATGACGGTCGTATTTACCAAATAAAATAGCGGTCGATTTAACTCCTATTTTCAAATCATCATCTCTATCGACCATTGCATACATAGTATCGTAGGCAACTGTCCAACAAATATTAGCAACAAATAACAACCATGCCTGCGCCGGCAATGCATTTACTGATGCCATATAAGCCATAGGTATTGCCCAACCAAAAGCGGCACCTAATACAACCTGAGGCAGTTGTGTGTAACGTTTCATAAATGGATAGCAAAATGCTAAACCTAAAGCACCAAACGAAAGTAAAATGGTATTAGTGCTAAGCATTAATACCAATAAAAATGCAATAACGATTAATAAAACAAATAAACTAATTGCCTCTTTACTACTTACTAATCCTGAAGCAAGTGGCCTTTGAGCCGTTCGTTTTACAGAACCATCTATTTTTCTATCAGCAAAGTCATTTATTACACACCCAGCACTTCGCATAACAATAACCCCAAGCGTAAAAACAATAAAGTTAACCAAGCTCGGCATTCCGTTATTAGCAAGCCATAAAGCCCAGTAAGTGGGCCAAAGTAACAATAAGGTACCAATAGGCTTATCTACACGCATAAGCTGTATATAGTAAGGGAGATGTTTTGTTGTTAAATAGGCTAGTTTCATGAGTAAAGGTATGCTCCAGGTAAAAATACTTCACAGACTAAAAAGCTGTAGTCTTTAAGCGAAAATACACTGCGTCGACCTAATAACATTTGTTTAGGTAAACCTAGATCTAATACTAATTGTTGTAATGAATGATGTGTATTAAAACGAGCTATCTCTATATCTTTACGTACAAGATCTGGGTTTTGAAAAATAACATCGCCTAGAGGGCGCTCCCCCATATTATGCAAAGGATTTTTTGATTGGTTTAACAATTGGTTATCAGGCAACCAGCTTTGTGCATAAACCATTGGTATTTCATCGCACATTAAAAGTACTTCCCTATTTAATGCCGATGATGCAGTGCAATTAAGTAGCTTTTGTTGCTCTTGCGATAAATTAAAAACCTGCTCGCTAAGTACTTTTACACTAAAAAGCTGTGCTCGACTTTTTAATTTAGCTGTTAATGAATGCTGTTCAAATAACCAATCACATTCTACAGCCGATAAGTCATTTACCTGTGAGGTATGTTGCCAATTGGCGGATAAAAAAATAGGGTAAGTAGTCACAATAACTCAATTTAATAAAAACCGAGGCAATAATAACATCGCCAATGCATTTGAAAAAGTGATGATTTACTGCCATAAATAACTGCTCTGCGCTGTTTATTACACTCTATTAAGTATAAACTATTTGTAACTGGTTTAGGAAAACGCTTTAAATATGAAAAAAATAGTATACGTAGGCATTTTTACATTCATAACAAGCTTTATGAGCTTAACAGCGCGTGCAGAATCAACTGTTGGTTATTTTGGCTTTGAACCAGATATAATTACTAATTACATTGGCGCATCAAGTAAAAAAATGGGCTATGTGCGCGTTACTATTGATTTAATGCTTAATAACACATCAGACATTGCCATTGTTGAGCACCATACCCCTTTACTACGCGATGCCTTAGTCGAAATATTTTCGAAAGAGCCTGAAGAAAAAATAAAATCCCTTACTGGTCGCGAAGAAATACGCGCAAAATGTGCAGAAAAAATTAAAAGCCTACTAAAAGAAGAAACAGGAAAAGAGATCATCCGTGAAGTCCTGTTTACTAAGTATTTATACCATTAGTATTTAACTGTTAACGTTTTGCATTAAATATATTCGCGGTATATGCGTAAGCCATGCCGCTAATTAACCCACCTAAATGTGCCCAATTAGCCATACCTACAAACAATACATCAGCAAAACCAAGTACTAACCAAATCAACATAAAACCAATAATAGCCGTACTAACCAGAGCTGGTTTGTTAGGGTTTAAAAAGCTATGAATCCAACAAAAGCCAAGTAGACCGTACACAACGCCACTTAATCCACCAAAGTTGGGTCCAACCATTAAATATTGCGCCCAATTACTTAACAGCGCTGTTACTAAAAAAAGCCCGACTAAACTTAATTTTCCACACTGTTTTTCAATGTTATCGCCAAGCGACATCCACCAAATTAAGTTAAACACAATATGCATAGCGCTAAAATGCACAAGCGCAGGTGTTAACCAACTAAGCGGTTGAGTTGGATTAAATTGCAGCACCGTATAAATTTGCTCAAATCCACCTAATAAAAAAGCAACGTAAATAACAATGCTTAATATGCTAACCGTTTGATTAAGCCAACTAAGCGCTTTAAAACGCTCAACTAAATTAAGTGATTGCCCTTGATACTTAAGTGGCGACTGTGTGCCACCTACATCCCAAGATGCTTGCTGGTATTTTTCATGGTTAGGGTTTTGTGTAAATTCAATCCATAAGGGCTGAACTTGATGAAAATCCTCTTCAAGCACACTAACAATGACATTACTGCCATCTGCTGAATGTAATTGCCCTTTCAAACCTTGGCTTTTTAAATAATCTATAAAGCCCTGTGCGGCGCGCGGGTTATTTAAACTGCCAAGCTCTATCATCGCTCTACTTTCTCGCTATAAGCCGCTTCCCAAGCAGTAAAACCGCCATCCATACTGTAAACATCTTCAAAGCCTTGCTCAACTAAATAACTAGCTGCGCCTTGAGAGCTCATACCGTGGTAACACACAATAATAATTGGCTGATCGAATTCTTTTTCCATCATAAATTGTGCAATATTACCGTTAGAAAGTGCTTCTGAACCAGGAATACGACCAGCTTGATACGAATTAGGATCACGAATATCTGCAATTACAACGTCTTCTTTATCTAAAAGCTCTAACGTTTGCGCTATAGAAATATATTTAAATGCCATTGAAGTCTCTTTAATTAATAGTATAAAAAAGGCGGCTAAAGCCGCCCTTCTTGTAATTTAGTGAGGAACTAATCCCAGTTTAAAATTACTTTACCTGACTGACCTGAAATCATCATATCAAAGCCAGCTTGGAAGTCATCCACAGAATACTGATGTGTAATGATTGGGTTTAAATCAAGACCAGATTGAATCAAGCTTGCCATTTTGTACCACGTTTCGAACATTTCGCGACCGTAAATACCTTTAATCACTAAACCTTTAAAAATAACTTGGTTCCAATCAACCGCCATATCAGATGGTGGAATACCTAGCATGGCAATTTTACCGCCGTGGTTCATGTTATTAAGCATTGAATTAAAAGCGCTTGGCACACCTGACATTTCAAGACCAATATCAAAGCCCTCTGTCATACCTAAGTCTTTTATTACGTCTTCAAGCTTTTCGCTTGCCACGTTTACAGCACGTGATGCACCCATTTTGCGGGCTAAGTCTAGACGATATTCGTTTACGTCGGTAATTACAACGTGGCGAGCACCAACATGTTTTGCAACAGCTGCAGCCATAATACCAATTGGGCCTGCACCAGTAATAAGTACATCTTCGCCAACTAAGTCGAACGATAATGCGGTATGAACTGCATTGCCAAACGGGTCAAAAATTGAAGCCAGTTCGTCAGAAATATTATCTGGAATTTTAAATGCATTAAATGCAGGAATAACTAAATACTCTGCAAATGCACCTTCACGATTTACGCCAACACCCGTTGTATTACGGCATAAATGTACACGCCCAGCACGACAGTTACGACAATGCCCACAGGTAATATGACCTTCACCCGATACGCGGTCGCCTACTTTAAAGCCACGAACTTCCTGACCCATATCAACGACTTCACCAACATATTCGTGACCAACAACCATAGGAGTAGGAATCGTTTTACTTGCCCATTCATCCCATTTGTAAATATGTACGTCGGTACCACAAATAGCTGTTTTACGAATTTTAATTAGCAAGTCGTTATGACCCACTTCTGGCTTTGGTGCATCTGTCATCCAAATGCCCGGTTCTGCTTTTAATTTAGATAATGCTTTCATAATTCACACTCAACTAAAAAACCGAAGCAAGGCTTCGGTTTAAAATAAAATTAAATAACGCCCATTTCTTTACCAATGCGGGTAAATGCATCAATAGCAATATCAAGTTGCTCAATGCTATGCGCCGCTGAAATTTGTGTACGAATACGCGCTTGCCCTTTTGGTACTACAGGGAATGAAAAACCAGTTACGTAAATACCTTCAACAAGTAACTTATCAGCCATTAACGAGGCTACTTTTGCATCTCCCAGCATTACAGGGATGATTGCATGATCTTTACCTGCACACGTAAAACCAGCAGCTTCCATTTGCTCACGGAAATATTTAGCATTTGACCAAAGTTTAGCGCGAAGCTCGCCGCCACTTTCTAGCATTTCAAGTACTTTAATTGATGCAGTAACAATTGAAGGCGCTAATGAGTTTGAGAACAAGTATGGGCGCGAACGTTGGCGTAACCATTCAACAATTTCTTTTTTACCTGAAGTATAACCACCTGAAGCGCCGCCTAGCGCTTTGCCTAATGTGCCGGTGATAATATCTACACGGTCTAATACATTACAGTACTCAGGTGTACCTTTACCGTTTTCGCCAACAAAGCCAACTGCGTGAGAGTCATCAACCATTACAAGTGCATCGTATTTATCGGCTAGGTCACACACGGCTTCTAAATTACAAATAACGCCGTCCATAGAAAACACGCCATCAGTAGCTATTAGCTTAGTTTTAACGCCGGCTTCATCTGCGGCAATAAGTTGCTTTTCAAGATCAGCCATATCGTTATTTGCATAACGAAAACGCTTAGCTTTACATAAACGTACACCATCAATAATTGATGCATGGTTTAATGAATCAGAAATAATAGCGTCTTCTGCGCCTAAAATAGTTTCAAACAAACCGGTGTTTGCATCAAAACACGAAGAATATAGAATGGTATCTTCAGTTTCCAAAAACTCACTGATTTTTTTCTCTAGTGTTTTATGAATATCTTGCGTACCACAAATAAAACGAACAGACGCAACACCAAAACCATGATTATTTAAACCGTTTTGCGCAGCTTCAATTAGCTCTGGGCTATTAGCTAAACCTAAGTAGTTATTAGCACAAAAGTTGATTACTTTACCTGACGCAACTTCGATTTGAGCTTGCTGCTGAGATTTAATAATACGTTCGCTTTTATACAAACCTTCGGTTTTTACGTCTTCAATTTGCTGTTGTAGCTGGCTAAAAAAAGCAGATGCTCTCATCTGTGTTCTCCATTTATTTGAACGGGTAAACAACCACATTTAAGCGACTGTTTATTATGGGGGGTATTGTAAAAGTTTAATGGGGAAAATGCACGGTTTGCAGTTCGTCGCAAACGCCCTAAACTGGAAGGAATTCCTGCCAGTTTACAGGCTAATCTGTTTAGTTTATTTATGTCTTTAAAAGCGCAGGTAAACTGTTTATAGAATCGATAATTAAATCAGCCTCTTGCTTGGCACTTTCATCAAAGCTTTGACCTGAACGCACTAAAACGCGGGTAGTGATCCCTGCTTTTTTTGCAGCCTGCATATCACTGAGTTTATCGCCCACCATAATACTGCAAGCAGGGTCGATGTTATGCTCTTGTATGCCTTGCAATAACATACCTGGCGCAGGCTTTCTGCAACTGCACTCTTTCAAATATTCAGGGTGCGCTTTTTTAGGGTGATGAGGGCAAAAGTACACATCGGTAACTTCAATACTGTGCGCACTAAATTGGGCTTTCATCCAATCAGTTAGTGCTAAAAAATCAGCTTCGGTGTAATAACCTCGACCAATTCCAGATTGATTAGTGACGATTATGATTTTATAGCCCGCATCATAAAATGCTTTACAAGTGCTAAAAACACCTTCAATAAATTCAAATTTATCGCTTTGATACACATAACCATGGTCAACGTTTACCACGCCATCTCGATCTAAAAAAAGCGATTTATTTTTTTGTTGTACATTCATTACAAAGACTCTTTTTGTACAACATGGTTAAACATCGCTTTTACATCATCAACCGTAATTTGGCTCATTAAGTCATCGCCTTTTACGCGCGTACCCCACGGTACTTGCTTAGCTGTTTTACCTGTTTGCTTAAGCAAATTTTGATGATAAACCTCAACCACGTAATCTTGATATAAGTAAGGGCCTGTTCGTGCTGGGTTTGAATGTGCATATAAACCAATAACCGGCGTACCAACAGTTACCGCCATATGTGCAGGGCCTGTATCGGGCGCGAGCACTAAGCTGCCACGCTTTAACACGCACAACAATTCTTTGAGTTTCGTTTTGCCCACTAAATTTAAAATAGGTGTTTTGCTATGCTCTACAATGCTATTTGCTAGGTTAATTTCAAGCTCTGTTGGACCACCCGTCAATACCACCTTAAAGCCTTGCTCGCTTGCATAATCAGCCAATGCTGCATAACGTTCAGCTAACCAATTACGCTGTGCTTTACTTGCTGCTGGAGATATTACTAATAGTTTATTAGTTAGGTATTCTGGTGTTAATAGTTCATCGGCAACCGCTTGGTCTTGCTCTGTATATGGCATGTTCCAACTCGGTTTATAATCAGCTACACCGATGGCTTTTGCAAAACCTTTAAAGCCTTCAAGCACATGCGCCTGAGCTTCTGGGGCTATTCGTTTATTAATAAATAAGCTATGTAATTCTTTTGAACGCGCCCAATCGAAGCCTATTTTTACTTTTGCCGGAATACAACGCGCTACAAACCCAGCCCTTAGTGCAACTTGCATGTTAAGTAGTACATCAAACTGTTGACCTTTAAAGCGTTGCTTTAAGCTTTTAAGCGCTGCTTTGCCTTGTTTTTTATCAAATACCACCAGCTCAACACCCGGTAAATCGGCAAGTAGCATGGCTTCTATTTTGCCAATAACCCACGTAATTTTTGCATTAGGGTGTGCTTTTTGAATAGCTTGTACAGCACTCACACCATGACATACGTCACCAATGGCTGAGAGTCTTAATATACAAATAGATGAATAATTAGGAGCTTGAGTCACGCATTCCCTTAGGTATTAAATACAAAAGCCGATCTTAAATTATAATCACGCTATTGCAAGCACTTATCCTCAGCTTTAAAACGCGCTAATATAGGCACATTATTTAGCAATTACGCAGAGCTATGTTTAAACAACACGTGCAAGGCAACCACACTGTATTAAGCCACCCTAAATACACAAGCCAAATTACCCTCGATTGGTTTGATGCAAATTATTGGCAACAACAAAATAAAATTGTGGGCGCTAAAAAAGGTCGAGCAACTGCGTGGTTTTTTAAGCAAGACGAATTAACAGCCGTACTTAGGCATTATTGGCGCGGTGGCTTAGTGGGTAAATTGCTAAGCGATCAGTATTTATACCCTGGGCTTGAACAAACCCGTGTGTATAAAGAGTTTAGCTTAATGAGTAAACTTATAGAGCTTGGTTTAAACGTACCAACCCCTATTGCAGCTAAAGTAACTCGCAGCGGATTAATTTATCGTGGTGATATTATTACAGAAGCTGTTAAAGGCGCTAAAAGTGTACTCGACATATTAATTGAACGCTCATTGACTGAAGATGAGTTAGAGGGAATAGCTAAAACAATCGCGCTATTTCATTCAAAAGGTGTGTATCACGCCGATTTAAACATTAATAATATTTTATTTGATGATACTGGTGATGTGTATATTATCGACTTTGATAGAGGTGAAATAAGAGCGCCTAACCCACAATGGCAACAAAGTAATATGGCACGTCTTGAGCGCTCGTTTTTAAAAGAACAAGGTCGAAACGAGGTATTTAATTGGCAAGTGAGTGACTTTCAAACTCTACACAGTAACTACCTAAAAGCGCTCGCTAATATAAGTTAACTTAGACTTAGTTAGCCAATGCTAAATACTGCAGAGCAACCTGCTCTGCCTGTACTTGTTTTAAAATATCTGCGTTTTCTACATTTGGCTTATCTGCCAGCACCTGCTTAACAGCATTAGCTAATGCCTCACTTTGTTGAACGGGTACTAAGTATTTACTTAGCTCGCCTGTTAAAATCTCGCTTGGTCCAAATGTACAATTAGTGCTAACTACGGGGGTGCCCACAGCCAAAGCCTCAACAATTACATTCCCAAACCCTTCAAAATCAGAACTCAGCAATAATGCTTCAGCCTGCTTAATCCAGTTATAAGGGTTTTGTTGAAACCCTGGCACTACCAACTGTTTTTCTATGCCATATTGCTGTGCAAGCTTTAGCGCTTTTGCGGGTTTATTACATAAAAGGACTAACTTGTATTTTTTATCAAGCTTTGCAAATGCTGCAAATAATATATCGTGGCGTTTTTGTTTGGCGAGCCTTCCTACATGAATTAAGTAGGGCTCATTTGGGATATTGTTATTTTGCTCATTTGCTTGTTGGTTTATTTTTTCAAAATCGAACGGGTTATAAATAGTCGCAATTGCACTTGGGTTAATTAAATCCCCTTGTGTTATTTCTTTTTCAACACCCTTTGATACGCAAATAAGTGATTTACCATTTAAATTTTGCTTACTCTTTTTAAGATATAAGTATGAAAATGGACCTAACTTTTTTTGACGTGCAAGTTCTGCGTTAACGGAGTTATGAATAACAAAGTGAACATTTTTGATATTACTTTTTGAGAGTAAATTATTACTTCTATCAAGATTAGAAAGTACTAAATCAATATCACCTATCTCGCTCTGTTTTTTTTCAAACCACGCTTCTAGTTTCAATACACTATTTTTACGTTGCCAAAACCGATCAACTTTTGATGCTCTATGTGCGAATAAGCTCTCAACGTTAAGTACTTTAGGTATGCTGTATTCGATAGAGTTAGCAAGAGACAGAATGGTAACATTATGCTGCTGAGCGATTTTTTCAGCTAATGTCAGCATTACTTTTTCCGCCCCGCCACCCACTAACGAGTCAATCACAATAACAATGTTCACGAATGACTTCCAAGCAACATGCTTTTTACACCTTGAGTTATTACATCAAAACTGTGTACATTTTCAAGGTGGGTGTATTTATTTGTTAGATCATCATAAAAAGGTTTATTAATAATATACTCGACCTTACTCACAATAGAGTCAATATTAAGGTCAGCTTTGAGAACAACGCCTGTTTTTTCACAACTATTAAGGCGCTTATATTGATCCTTAGAAATAGCGCAAGCAACGGCAGGAGTATGGACTGCAATAGCTTGTAATAAAGTATCTCCAGCACTAAGTAATGCAACTTTAGCGTCACTCATTAACGCTAAAAACTCAGTGCTTTGTTGATTTGGTAAACAAATAAGTTCTTCTGTTTCTGGTATCGATTTATTATAATTTGAACCAAATACAACAACACCTTTTAAGCCTGTAAGCTTAGTTATTTCAAGCGCAGCTTTAAAATAAGTATCTGCGCAATTTTGTCCGTTTATAACATGCCCACCAGAGCCCGCATTCACAATAAAATAGCAACCCGCTTTTAGCTTGTATTTATTTAATAATTGCTGCCTTTGATCGGCTGTAGAGAAAGCGATAAAAGGGCCCACATTGTAAGGGCGTGCTAAAGTAAAAATATCTAATTTAGTATTTTCTATCCAACTAAGCGGCTCAATACAGTAATCAGGTTGCACAACCCAGTGGGTATCTATTAATTTAATCCGATTAAGCTTTAACCCTTTTGCACGCTTTTTAGCATGTTGAGAAATAAAAACTACTTTAGCACCTATTTTTTTTGCCGCTTTCATGTGTCCAGCTCGTCCAGCACAATCAAAAATAACTACATGCGGTTTGAACGCTTCAATTACGTCACACACGCCATCTAATTCTTTAGTAGCTGAATGATTAAGAAGTGTTGTTTCAAAGGGGCAACTGTCGGCATAAGCGGTGTGCTTATTTAAAATAAAGTGTATATCTAATGGTTCTGACAATGTCGTTTTTAAACTTTGAGCTAACAACAACGATCGCATATATTCACCAATCCCTTCTGGCGATGATACTGGGATAAATAAAAGTCGTTTATTGCTCATTACATTCTCAATTTCCTATTTGAGCTCCAGTATATCAATCGCATACTTATTGCGATAGCCGGGTTACATTTTTTATACTATAAATTAACGCCCTAAATTTGAAAATTTACTGCAATAACATACTTAGGTTGCTAAACTTAGCCGTAATCTTAATCACAAGGATCTGAACTTTGCGAAACAGAATTTTTCTTCTATCTTCTATCTTTTGCGCGATAAGCGTATCAGCTAATGCTGAGCCATGGGTAAAACCTGATGACTACGGTCTAAGAGCCGATATTCAACAGCTAGCTGATGCGGGTGTTATTTTAGCACCCGTTACAACTTATCCTTTAATGTGGAAGAGCTTTATGGGTGATGTAGATAGCACATCACTTGAGCAACTTTCGCCTAGCTTGCAAGATGCATTACTGCGTGTAAAACATCGTTATAAATCTGAAAATAGTAGTTCGCATAATGTTCAACTTTCAGCTTTTGCTGCAACAGATCCGATTATAGCCACCAGCTTTGGTGCTACTAATACACAAGAGTCAGAACTTTCAGCTGCATATGCTTATTTAGGTGATAATTTTGCTGCCAAAATAGCTGTTAACTATAGAGACGACGGAAAAAAATGTTTAGTTGAAGGTAAAACCGCTGACGATATAATTACTGATGAGCAAGCTTTAACCGATTGTAACGACACCTCATTTGACGACAGCTACTTAGCTTACCGATTAGGTAATTGGATTTTTAGAGCCGGTGCTGTTGAGCAATTTTGGGGACCAGGGGTTGATAACAGTTTAATTATGTCAGGTAACGCTAAACCTTTACCTGCACTAAGTGTAACCAGAGAGCAAAGCACTGCTTTTGAAACACCGTGGTTAAGTTGGATTGGTCAATGGGGTTTTACAGCGCAAATGGCTAAACTTGAATCGACACGCGTTATTCCTGATGCATTACTGTGGAGCACTCGTGTTAATTTTCGTCCCATTCAACAGTTAGAAGTTGCACTTAGTTGGTCTGCACAATGGGCAGGAGACGGACAACCGGGATCTGCTGGCGATTTTATTGATGTAATTACAGGGCAAACACAATGTGCTGATGGCAGCGAAAGCTGTGATAGCGCATTAGACACTAAAATTGGTAACCAGTTAGCGGGAATTGACATTCGTTGGTCAGATACGCTTTTCAACCAACCTTATGCTTTATACGCAAGTACTATTGGCGAAGATGCAAGCTCACAGTTTAAACCTGCCGATAGAGCCTACTTATTTGGCGTACAAACAACGCAGCGTATGTACAACCAAAACCTATTAATAAATTTAGAGTACACAGATACAGGCGTTTCGTGCAACCCTGAATCTACTGATGAAAACTGTTATTACGAACATTCTGATTATAAATCAGGTTATCGCTATCACGGTCGTACTATTGGTTCAACATACGATAACGATGCGCAATCTGTCGTTTTAACATTATTAGGTCAGCTATCAAGCGGTGATGATTGGCAAGTTAAACTACGCAGTGTTGATTACAATAGCGATAATCGCGATCTTTACCCTAACAATCCAGATTTAGGAAATTCGATCACTAAAACAGGATTTAACTCTAAACAGTTAGAACTTCGTTATAGACTAATTACAATGGGTGGACGTTTGACGTTAGGTGCATTTGCATCAAATAATGATGACGTAGATAACGACACATCTGCATTTGCTAAGTACGAATATAACTTTTAATAAGTTACTTTATTAAAAATAAAAAGGGATGAAAACAGTGTTTTCATCCCTTTTTTGTATTTTTTAAGCAAACTAAATAATACCAACCTGCTTATATATGGGGTCTATTTAACGCTAAGAAAATCACGCTAGAACTAGGCAAAAATTTTTGTATCTAGTTGTTCTAAATAAAAAATTTTTAACGACGTTGTAGTGCAATTTAATTCGTTAAATTGATCAAAGATTTATGCAGGTTGGTATAAGTAATTACTGTTTAATTTTACTAATTACTTTTGATGTTGAGCACCCATCTAAAAATTCAAGCACTTCAACTTTTCCACCATGGCGAAGTACATGCTCAGCACCCGCTATTTTCTCTACGGTGTAGTCGCCACCCTTAACTAAAATATCAGGGCTTATTTGCTCAATTAATTTAGCGGGAGTATCGTTTTCATCTAGACTACCAAACGGAATAACCCAATCAACTGATGAAAGTGCGCTAAGTACCATTGCACGCTCATCTAGTGGGTTAATAGGACGATCTGCCCCCTTTAAGCGCGTAATAGATTCATCGTTATTTAATCCAACAACGAGTCTATCGCCTCGGGCTTTAGCTTGTGCTAAATAACGCACATGCCCAGCATGTAAGATATCAAAGCAGCCATTAGTAAATACAATTGTTTCGCCGTTTTGTTTTGCAAATTCAATATGCTGAAGTACATCATCAAATGGTGTTTGGTAATGCTCACCATTAGTATGTAAATACTGACCAAGCTTACGACTTAACTCTTCTGGTGAGACCGTTGCTGCACCAAATTTACTAACCGCTATACCTGCCGCTAAATTAGCAATTTCGACAGCATCTTTAGGTTCCATGCCCGCACCAAGCATAACCGCGAGTGTAGCTATAACAGTATCACCGGCCCCAGTTACATCGCTTACTTCAAGCTCTTGTGCTGCAAAATCAAACTTTTCATCTGCATTAATTAGCGACATACCTTGCTCAGAACGCGTAAGCAACATAGCTTTAATACCATTTTTGCTAATTAAATCACGCGCACTTGCTGCTAAAGCTTCTTCTGAATCGGTTTGACCACCTGCTAACTTAAACTCATGTAAATTAGGCGTAATGTAATCAGCACCTTCATATAAATGTAAATCTGGCGATTTAGGGTCGATTAAAACTGTTTTACCCGCACTTTTAGCAAGACTTATCATCTCTTTAATTAAGCTTAAAGATCCTTTGCTGTAATCAGAAAACACAATAAAGTCGTATTCATCAAGTACCAACTCTAAGCGGTTTAATAAAAGCTGGCTGTGTTGCTCAGTAAACGTTTCTTCTAAATCAAGACGAACGAGTTGTTGATGACGACTAATAACGCGCATTTTTGAAATAGTCGGCAAATCACACACACTGACTAGCTGTGAGCTAATATTTTCACCTTTTAGAATTGTTTCTAAAATTTGTCCGCTTTCATCTTCACCAATTAAACCGAGCAAGCCGACTTTTGCATCTAAACGCGCTATGTTTTTTGCAACGTTAGCTGCACCGCCCGCTTTGTCTTCAAATTTACTTACTTTAACAACGGGTACTGGCGCTTCTGGCGAAATACGCCCTGTATCGCCATACCAATAACGGTCTAGCATTACGTCGCCAACAACCAATATTCGTGCCGCTGATAAGTTTTTTAATAACGATAAATCCATTACTGCTGCTCCGCAACAACCATATCCATGGCTTCACATAACCAGTGACCTATAAACATGTGAGCTTCTTGAATACGTGCTGTTTCGTCATTTTTTATAATGATAGGTAACTTAGCAATATCTTTCACTTTACCGCCATCACGCCCAGTTAATGCCACGGTAAAAGCGCCTAATTTATTTGCAGCTTCTAATGCTAAATTAATATTATTGCTTGTGCCTGACGTAGTTAAACCAATTACTAAGTCTTCTGGTTTACATAGCGCTTGAACTTGACGTTCAAACACCGTATCAAAATGATAATCGTTGCTGTGTGCTGTTAAAATTGATGTATCTGTAGTCAATGCCATAGAGGCAAGCGGACCACGTTCTAATTTATAGCGCACTACAAATTCTGCTGCTAAATGCTGAGCATCTGCTGCACTACCACCGTTACCAAACCAAACAATCTTGCCACCAGCTTGTAATGCACTGTGACACGCTTCTAACAGTTGCATAGATTCTTGATGATAAGCTTCCATCGTTTCAAATAATGCTTGATGACGGTTTAATGTTTCAACGTAGCTAGCTGCCACTGAATCGATAATTGACATGAAAAATTCCTCTAGGAACTGAAATAGCAGGGAAAAATTAAATCCATTATTCCATAATTTTATTTAATTGTGTGCATTTTATCGGGTTATAACTGAACCCAGACCATATTTTATTGTGAGTATGTTTAGAAAACGGCTATTTCACGGTAAACTAACGCCACTTCCCTTTAAGAAAGATCAGTATGGCACGCATTTTTTACTCTCTAGCATTAATTTTTATTAGCCCACTGATTGTATTTTATCTCTATATTTTACGAGGTAAAAAAAACCAAGGCTATCGTGCACACTTTAAAGAGCGCTTTGGGTTTGTCAGTAAGTCTTTATTTACGACTAAAACCAAACCTTTAGTTTTTCATTGTGCTTCTGTTGGTGAGGTACTTGCCGCAACGCCGCTTATTAAAGCTCTTCAAAAAGCGCATCCAAATTTAAATATACTTATAACCTGTAATACCCCAACAGGCAGAGAGCAAATACTTAACCAGTTTAAAAATACTGTGGCGTGTAGCTACTTACCAATTGATTTTCCGTTTGCGACAGCCCGATTTTTAAACCGTATTAAGCCACAAGCATTATGTATTTTAGAAACCGAGCTATGGCCAAATTTAATGGCGATAAGTCACAAAAAAAATATACCGGTACTTGTTATCAATGCAAGACTCTCTAAAAAGTCGCAGCAAGGCTATCAAAAGGTCGCTAAATTAACGCATATTATTATGCGCTCAATTACAGTACTTGCGAGTCATAACAAGGCAGATGCGGAGCGTTTTATAGAGCTTGGTCTCGAAACCTCAAAAAGCTATGTAACAGGCTCTATAAAATTTGATATAACACCAAGCGACGAGCAATTAGCCAAAGTACTCAACCTTAAACAGCTTTATAGTATTAATAAAAATAGTAGTAATGAACACATCAATAACGAATGCTTTGTATGGGCATCAGGCTCAACACATCCTGTTGAGCATGAGCTGGTGCTTTCAGCCCATCAAGAGTTACTAAAAAAGCAACCCGATGCATTACTTATAATTGCCCCGCGTCATCCAGAGCAATTTGATAAAGTAGCTGAGCTTTTAACACAAAGCCCACTTAGTTTTAGCCGCCGCAGCCAAAATAACTATAGCAATGAGCAAGTCCTCCTTGCTGACACGCTCGGTGAACTGCAGTGTTTGTACGGCGCAGCAAATGTGAGCTTTATTGGCGGCAGCTTAATCCGCAGAGGTGGGCACAACCCACTGGAATCAGCGGCGTTTTCGGTAGGTGTAATAACGGGTCCACACACATATAATTTTGATCATGTTTATCCCGAGTTAATAAAGCTTAAAGGCGCTGTAGTGGTTGATAACAAAGACGAACTTGCAAAACAGCTTATAACGTTTAGCCAAAATACAAAAGCATGCCAAACCTTAGGTATTAAAGCTGCGCAATGCGTTGCTAAAAACCAAGGTGCTATACAAAAAACACTTACCATTATTAACCAATATTTAGAGCCAAAACCGTGACCAACATAGCTATAAGCCAAACCCGCGAATGGGTGTCATCTGTTATCGTTAAATATAACTTTTGCCCGTTTGCTCGCAAAGAAGTAGAAAATAACTGTATTCATTACATAGTAAGCCCAGCAACAAGTACGGATGATGCTGTAATGGATATGCTTGAGCAATGTGTTGAGCTTGACCGCGAACCAGAGCGCGAAACAACCCTTATCATGTTTGACAACGGCTTTAGTGATTTTGAAGACTTTTTAGACTTGGTCGATTTAGCTAATGCGCTTTTAGTCGCGCAGGGGTTTGAAGGCAAGTATCAAATTGCTAACTTTCACCCAGATTACGTATTTGCCGATAGCGATGAAACCGATGCAGCAAACTACACAAATAGAGCGCCTTTTCCTACCCTGCATTTAATCCGCGAAGCAAGTATGAGCGAAGCGCTTGATAGTTATAACGAACCTGAATCTATTCCAGAGCATAATATAAACCTAGCAAGGCGTAAGGGTATTGATTTTTGGCAGCAGTTACTTGAAGGCTGTAAAAAACCGAGCGCTTAAATGCTCGGTTTTATTTTGGTTTGTACAAAACTTTGTGCAAAACTTTTTACAAAACAAGGCAATAACTTAAGCTTATTTTTTAACCCAGTTGCCATTTACTTCAACGTAATGACCACTTTGGGTTTTTTCAATTGTTTTAGCGGCAGCAAGTGCTTCTACTTGTGAAAGTGACAAGTTATTCTTTTTAGCCAGCTTTAAGTACTGCGCTTTACGCTTTGCATTTATGTCATCAACAACTGCTTTTGCTTCTGCGTTTTGTACAACGAGCCCTAAATAACCAGAGCTATCTTCACCTACAAAACCTTGGTTTTTAGCGTCATCAAGGCTAATAGCCCACGCAGAGAACGACATACATACTGCACTAACTAACGTAATAATATTTAATTTTTTCTTCGTATTCATGTTTTAGCTCCTTAAAATAACTCACTGTCGTCACTAAACAAACTGTCGAGTTCTTTATCTACTTTTACGCGAATTTCGTGATCGACCTTCACATTTAAATTAATAGTAATGGGCTCTTTAGCAGACACCTCAACTCGGTGCGTACAGGCACTTAGTGCACTAATAGCACCTAGCGCGAGCAGTACTTTTATCAATAACGACTGTCTCATTATTAGTTTCCTTTTTGTGAGTATTGTTGCTCAACTTTCTGTGTAATTTCGTCACTTAAACGCAGTGCGCGTAAAAGTGTAAATACGTTTTCTTCGTGGCTATAATTAAAGTTAACTTGCTGCTGCTCTTGTTTATTATAGCCTTGTAAATTAACCCCAAGCTTTAACCAGCCATCGTTTTTTAATGCCACACTGCTATTAAGTTTTTGAATATCTAAATTAGTTAATAGTCCTAATACAGGTTGCAATTCTTGCTGTTGCTGCATTACTGAATCAAACGCGGCATTATTGGTGATTTTTAAATTACCTGTTCCTTGGCTAAATAAACTACCGTCAATTATTTCAATTTTTCCACTATCAAAATGGACAGGTAAAGACCCCGCCAAGCGCCCCGTTAATACAATGCCCGACTTATCGTCGAGTGTAACGAGTTTACTTGCATCAATGTTTTCAAACTTAACATTGGCAACTTGGTTTGGCTTCCCTATTGTGTAGGTATCTAACGAAAATTCGCCACCAAACACACTTCCTTTTACATCATTTATAAGCGCGGTATTGTTATTAACTTGCCATTGACCTTCAATCGCTTTAACTACGGCACCCGCTCTAAACTCATTTAAATTAAAGGTAGTTGGTTTTACATTAAGCTTACCTGAATTATATTCCCCGCTAAATCTACTGCTTAAATCACTCGCAAGGTAATCGCTATACAGTGCACTTGTATGACTAATCCCCATATTGAACGATGCATTTTGTAAGTTTACATCGCCACTAATATAGCCATTAAATTCGCCCTCTGTTAGTTGTGCAAGTGGCTCAAATTGCCTAATAAGCGCATTTAACAGCAGCGTACTTTGTTCAGGAATAATGACTTCAAACGGATGAGCTTGCGACGACATATGATGATTTACAACTAACTCAACATCGTTTATAAATGCGTGATGCGTGGCTTTTAGTGCACGGCTTTGCAAGCCCGTAGACTCTACTTTTATATTATTAAGTTTTATGTCGGGGCTATTAACAGCCTTTATATTCGTTTTTGCTGTTAGATCAGCAAATAACTCACCTACGCCTAAATTAGCATTTGCTGTTAATGTGTTACTTATATCTGTGACTTTAAATTCTTTATATTCTGCGCTTTTTAACTGCTGAGTTAACGCTACCTCTGCGTTTAACTGTTTATCCATTTTTGCTGTTAAATCACCTTGGTATTGCACTGCACTTATATCAAACGCATCTACACTATTAAGCGTTAATTTAGCATTTATAAGCCCAATTGGTTTTGAGTCTATAAACTCACTTATATTAAAGTGACCACTAAGGCTAAGCCCATTCGCTGTTGCAGGTGCAAACTCAGGCAAGTCTTCAAGCATAACGGCGTAATCGCCTTTAATAACAGCGCCAGATAACTGAGCATTAACGCTAATATTATTTATATCGGGTGTATTTATTTGAGCTGATAAATTTGTCTGTAAGTACTCAAGTGGAGATGTAATATTTAGTGTTGTATCTGTTATTAAAATATCAAATAGCTTATCGCCTTCACTCACCAAATTTATTACAGGTACACTGAGCTCACTACCCTCTAAGCGAATAGATTGAGGGAGTTTAAGTTGCCAATTTAAAGGAACTTGTTTGCTAACAAAGCCTGCGTATTCACTCGGTGGAATTAACTCAGTACAGCTTGGTGTTAGATTAATTTTGTTATTAAGCAAATCGGTATTAAACATTAACACTTGGCTATTTAAATTAAAACGAGTCGCCAACTTGCCCGTGGTTAATACGTTAATCTGGCACTGCTGATTTGTATGAGAAAATTCATACGTGTGAGCAAACTGGGAGCTAATATCACCATTTAATTCAAGTTCTATACCATCAAAGCTAAATGCTTGCTGAGTATTAAAGTTAGCATCTGCAATTAATGTATTTTTAGTGTTTATAACGTGCTTTAAAAAAGTGTCATTAATTAAAAACTGACCACTTACTTTATTAACAGCCAAAGTTGCACTCGCGTTGATATCACCAGTGACATTAAACTGATTTAGTGTGGGTTCCAATATACTTATTTTAAGTGGCTTATTGAGCTCGTCACTTTTTACTACAAGCTGTTTAATGCTGATTAATGGGCGATTTAAGGGAAGCGCTAAATCGAGATTTTTAGCAAGTTGATTAGCATTATCACTTTTAGGGAGTGAATTAACCGTTAGCACTGCATTTTTAATATCTATACGCTTTGTATTTGCAGTAATACCAGTGAGTTGTAACTGTTGATTTTGGTAATTTACACACACTTTATCAGCATGAATATTTAGTTCAGACGTAATTGAAAAATCGAGACAACTTAACGTAATGCCTGCTTTTTTAAGCTCAGGCGCTATAGCCCACTGTAATAAAGGTAAACGAAATACATAACCAAGCAGCAAGGTACTTAGCAATACAGCCCCAACAATTAAACCAACTCGCTTAAACATACTATCCTTAAATGCTTTGTGCTTTTAGCTAAAACTATACTAATCAAAAAAGGCTGCACAATGCAGCCTTTTTTATTTTACAGTAAGATTATGAATCTAACTTGTATAAACGCAAATGTAATTAACCTACGTTTTTACGTGCGTTACGGAACATACGCATCCACGGGCTATCCTCGATCCACTCATCAGGATGCCAAGAGTTGGCAACGCTTCTGAATACACGTTCTGGATGCGGCATCATTACAGTGGCGCGACCATCAGTTGACGTAATACCTGTAATACCTTCTGGAGAACCATTAGGGTTAGCTGGGTACTGCGTAGTAGGGTTACCGTAGTTATCTACAAACTTAACCGCTACAGTGCCGCTACTAAGCGCCGCTTTAGTGGCTGNGAGCCAGCCATTCCATTAAAGAACACAGACGGATTCTCTTGTATTTCTACTAAACTAAAGCGTGCTTCAAAACGCTCTGATTTATTAGTTACAAAGCGCGGCCAATGTTCAGTGCCAGGGATCAACTCTTTTAACGTTGATAACATTTGGCAACCGTTACATACACCTAAACTAAAGGTATCTTCACGATGGAAGAAGTTTTGGAACTGATCGCGTGCCATGTCGTTAAACAAAATAGACTTAGCCCAACCTTCACCCGCACCAAGTACGTCACCGTATGAGAAACCACCACATGCCACTAAACCTTTAAATTGCTCTAGTGTTAAACGACCTTCTAAAATGTCACTCATGTGTACATCAACGGCTGCAAAACCTGCGCGATTAAACGCTNCCGCCATTTCTAAATGAGAGTTAACACCCTGCTCACGTAAAATAGCCATTTGCGGTTTAGCACCGGTTGCAATGTATGGTGCAGCTATATCTTCGTTTAAATCAAAGTTTAGTTTTACGTTTAAGCCTGGATCTTTTGCATCAAATTTAGCATCAAACTCTTGCTTAGCACATTCAGGGTTATCACGGCGTGCTTGCATTTGATACGTTGTTTCAGCCCAAATAGTACGAAGCTCAGTACGCGTATGATTAAGTACCGTATTTTCGCCACGGTTAAATATAATCGTATCGTCACTGTTAAGCGTGCCAATGTTGTGGCTAATTGCTGCTATACCATGTTGTTCAAACACCGCATTTACTGCATCTAAATCAGCATTTGCTACTTGGATTACGGCACCTAGCTCTTCGTTATAAAGCGCTTCAATGTCTGAACCTGTTAAACCAGCTAAATCAACCGTTACACCGGTATGACCCGTAAACGCCATTTCAGCAACCGTGGTAAATAAACCACCGTCTGAGCGGTCATGATAAGCAAGTAACTTACTATCAGCCACAAGCGCTTGCATTGCGTTATAAAAGCCTTTTAATAACTCAGGGCTATCAACGTCAGGTGTTACATCACCTAATTGCTTATAAACTTGCGCAAGGCTTGATGCGCCCATGCGGTTTTTACCCGCACCTAAATCAACTAATATAAGCGATGTATCGCCTTTATCTGTGCGCAGTTGTGGAGTGACTGTTTTACGCACGTCGTCAACACGACCAAACGCAGTTATAACCAGTGAAAGCGGCGACGTTACTGACTTCTCTTGTGAGTCACCTTCATCTTTCCATGTCGTTTTCATCGACATAGAATCTTTACCCACTGGAATCGTTAAACCAAGCGCAGGACAAAGCTCTTCGCCTACGGCTTTAACAGCTTCGTATAAACCAGCATCTTCACCTGGGTGACCCGCTGCTGCCATCCAGTTTGCCGATAACTTAATGTTTTCAAGGCTACCGATGTTTGCACAGGCAATATTAGTTAACGACTCAGCTACAGCTAAACGAGCAGATGCACCGTAATTAAGTAATGCTGCAGGAGTACGCTCACCAAGTGACATAGCTTCACCGTGGTAAGTATCATACGTTGCCGCAGTTACTGCACAGTTAGCAACAGGTACTTGCCAAGGACCGACCATTTGATCGCGCGCTACTAAACCCGTAACTGAGCGATCGCCGATTGTTATTAGGAATGTTTTTTCTGCAATGGCTGGTAAACGCATTAAGCGCTGCGCTGCATCTGCTGCATTTATTAATGTAGTATCAAGCGCTTTACCAACAACGTGCTTTGACGTTACATCGCGATGCATTTTAGGTGCTTTACCTAATAATACGTCCAGCGGTAAATCAACAGGGTTATTTTCAAAATGACTGTCTGACACTGTTAAGTGAGGTTCAGCGGTTGCTTCACCAATAACAGCGTACTGGGCACGTTCACGCTTACAAATTGCTTCAAAGCGATCAAAATCCTCTACGCCAACAGCAAGTACATAGCGTTCTTGTGATTCATTACACCAAATTTCGTGTGGTGCCATACCTGGCTCATCGTTAGGAATGCTACGTAATTGGAACTTACCACCACGTCCGCCATCGTTAACAAGCTCAGGAAACGCATTTGATAAACCGCCAGCACCTACATCGTGGATGAATGCAATTGGGTTTTCGTCACCTAGCTGCCAACATTTATCGATAACTTCTTGGCAACGACGTTCCATTTCTGGGTTTTCGCGTTGTACTGAAGCAAAATCTAAATCTTCGTTTGATTGACCTGAGGCCATGCTTGATGCAGCACCACCGCCTAAACCAATGTTCATTGCAGGTCCACCTAGCGCAATTAATTTAGCGCCAACAGGAATATCGCCTTTTTGAACATGATCAGAGCGAATATTACCTAAACCACCGGCAAGCATAATTGGTTTATGGTAACCACGTACTTCTTCGCCATTATGGCTTGTGACTTTTTCTTCGTAAGTACGGAAGTAGCCTAATAAGTTAGGACGACCAAACTCATTATTAAATGCAGCCCCACCTAGTGGACCCTCTGTCATTATATCAAGCGCGTTAACAATACGACTCGGCTTACCAAAATCGCTTTCCCATGGTTGCTCGTAACCTGGAATACGTAAGTTTGATACAGTAAAGCCAACTAAACCTGCTTTTGGCTTAGAGCCACGACCAGTTGCGCCTTCATCGCGAATCTCACCACCAGAGCCTGTAGCCGCACCAGAGAATGGCGCAATAGCTGTTGGGTGGTTATGAGTTTCAACTTTCATTAGTATTTCAATGTCTTCTTGATGATACGCATATTCACCTTGCGCGTTTGGGAAGAAGCGACCCGCTTTTGAGCCTTTCATTACTGCCGCGTTATCTTTATACGCGGACAATACATTTTCAGGATTTAACTCAAACGTATTTTTAATCATTTTAAACAGCGATTTTGGCTGCTCTTTTCCATCGATCGTCCAGTCAGCATTAAATATTTTATGGCGACAATGCTCTGAGTTTGCTTGTGCAAACATAAACAATTCGATGTCGTTAGGGTTACGTCCTAACTTTATAAAGTTTTCTACCAAGTAATCTATTTCGTCATCAGCAAGGGCAAAACCTTGCTCAATATTGGCTATTGCTAATGCTTCGCGTCCGCCACCTAAAATATCAACAGACGACATTTGGCGCGGTGCATCACTGCGAAAAAGTTGTGCAGCATCTTCAAGCTCGCTATGCGTGGCTTCGGTCATACGGTCGTGCAATAACGCAATTACTTGTGCAAGTTGTTCTGCGTTTAAGTCACCTTCAACATAATAAGCAATACCGCGTTCAACACGATGAACCTGTTTTAAACCACAGTTATGGGCAATATCGGTTGCTTTAGATGCCCAAGGCGAAATAGTGCCTGGACGAGGCGTAACTAATACAAGAGTACCGGCAGGAGTGTGCTCAGTAATGGTAGGGCCGTATGTTAATAGCTTTTCAAGCTTGGTTTGCTCGGCGCTACTTAATGGCGACGTTAAGTCGGCAAAGTGAGCATACTCGGCGTATACGTTAGTGACTGGAAGTTGCGATTGTTGGCAACGCGCTAAAATTTTATTAACTCTGAACTCTGAAAGTGCTGGTGCACCACGAAGGATCAACATAGATAATTTCACCCGGGGTTAGGGATTGAACGATATTTTAGGGCAACATTATAGTCTAAGTAGCATTGAGATTTAACTCAAAATTACGCTTTTCATAAAATTAACTTTTCAGCTTTATTTATAGCCGCTTTTAGTTAATAAAATAAAAGGTAAAGTGACGTAGTGGCTAAGTTTTGCTATAACGGGGTTTAATGGGTTAAAGAGGCAAACAATGTTGAAAGAAAAGCTAATAATAATCATTACTTTAGTTATGCTGTTATGTGCATGTGATATGCAAGAACAGCCAACTCAACTCGCCCAAATAAAAGAACACAATAAAATACGTGTAGGTACCCTTGCAAGCGCTAGTAATTATTATCAAGCAGTGCAAGGCGAGCAAGGTTTTGAATATGAACTTTCGCAAGCTTTTGCCGATTATTTAGGTGTAGAGCTTGAAATAGTCCCATTTTTTAATTTATCTGATATGTTTGAACGCCTTGAAAGCGGTGATTTAGATTTAATTGCCTCAGGACTTACCTATAATAAAACCCGTGCAGAGCAATACCGTTACGGACCGACTTACAGAACAATCAGCCAAAAATTAGTTTATAAACAAGGTCGTGTTCGTCCTCGAGAATTTGACGACTTAGATGGCAACTTTACTGTTATAGCTAAAAGTAGCCACTCGCTTACTCTACAAAAAATGAAGAAAAACAATCCAGATCTTACCTGGACAGAAAGCGAAGAATTTGACGAAGAAGAGCTTTTACAAGCCGTTATCGATGGTGAGATAGATTATACACTTGCTGATACGCATACATTATCGCTGTTTCGCCGTTACCACCCAAATTTAAGTATTGGTTTTTCAGTTAGCCATAACGACCCGATTGCATGGATACTTAATAAATCTAAAGACGACTCTTTATATGCGTTGTTGGTGCCATTTTTTGGTGACGTTAAGCAAAGTAACCAGCTCTATGTACTTGAAGAAAAATACTTCGGTCACGTGCGCCAATTTAACTATGTAAATACCCTAGCCTATATAGAAGCAATTAAAGAAACCTTACCAACATACCAGCCATGGTTTGAACAATATGCAGGTAGCCTTGACTGGCGATTATTAGCGGCACTAAGCTATCAAGAATCTATGTGGAATCCTCGCGCTAAATCACCAACAGGTGTGCGCGGCATCATGATGCTAACTCGCAGTACAGCCAAACAAGTAGGTGTTACTAACCGGTTAGAACCGGAGCAAAACATTCGTGGTGGCGCTAAATACTTAAGCAAGCTTATTAAACGTATTCCTGACCGTATCCCGCAACCCGACCGCACATGGCTTGCTTTGGCCGGATACAATGTAGGTTGGGGGCATGTTAACGACGCACGTATAATTACCGAACAGCAAGGCGCAAGTCCTGACAAATGGGCTGATGTAAAAAAACGCCTACCGCTATTAATTAAAAAGCGCTATTACCGTAAAACTCGCTACGGTTATGCCCGAGGCGATGTAGCTGTTAAATATGTCGATAATATTCGTCGCTATTACGATGCACTTGTTTGGCTAGATGAAAATGATGCTATTGCTGCAGAGCCTGAGCCAGAACCAATTACAGAGTTGAGCACTGATACTGAGCTAAAGCTAAACGAAAAAAGTGAAGTGAAAAGTGAAGTAAAAAGTAAGGCAGATGAAGCTCAAACAGAAAAACAACAACCTATAATCGAACCCGAACAGTCGAGTGAAAACAATGGCTAAGATTAATATAAGTACCCGTTTATTGAGTATGTCAGTAAGCAAAATTTAAGTAAATTAAATATCTGTTTACTTGTCACCAAATGATCACTAATGTGTGTTAATTGTATATCATTATTTTATAAGATATACCCGTGCCTTTCTCACTCTTGCATTAGGAGAAAACATGCTAAAACGTAGACGCACACAAAGATTAAAACGCAATGTCATTTATTCAACGGCCACACGTCGTCGTGTTATGTTGCGAAAACTACACAAAAAAATCATCTGGCGTCGCCGAATGTTTGCTATGCAGCAAATGGCTGAATCAGAAATAGAGCCAATCGCTAGTTAGCTTTAGTTAGGCTTATTTATTTGATCATCACGAGCAGCTTTCTTAGCTGCTTTAATTTGCGCTCTTCTACGTTTAAAAAAATTCGAAATAGTATCCCCGCACTGCTGTGCCAAAACACCACCGCACACCTCAACTTGATGATTTAACTTAGGCTCTTGTAATAAATTCATAATTGAACCCGCAGACCCTGTTTTAGCATCGACTGCTCCAAATACTAAACGCTTTATTCTACTATGCACTAACAATCCCGCACACATAGAACATGGCTCTAACGTTACGTATAGGGTGCAATCAATTAAGCGGTAATTGTTAAGGACTTTTCCAGCTTCTCGCACTGCAATCATTTCGGCATGGGCAGATGGGTCATTATCCGTTATTGAGCGGTTATACCCGACTGAAACTAGCTGGTTATCTTTGACTACAATTGCTCCAACCGGAATTTCATCAAGCAGCTCTGCTTGCTTTGCATACAAAAGCGCTTGTTCCATCCAGTAGGAATCATCAAATGGTTCGTTCATTATTTCTACTTAAATAACCTTTTATGCTGTAATTATACCTAGTTAGCACTCTAAAGTGCGCCATTCATTACTTTATTCCAAAAATAAAACAATATTTACCCGTTTGTAATGGCTCACTCGTGCTGATTTACGCTATAATCTCACGCTTTTTTTATTTAGCTCACAACACGGGTAGCAAATGAAATTTCCTGGACGCCGCAGGCATAAACATTATTTTCCAGTGGAAGCCAAAGATCCACTTACCAATCAACTTAACGCAACAGAGCGATTACAACGTAGTTATATTACGGGTATCGATCAGATCGTTGTTGATATAGAGGCAAAAGTTGATCAAGCTTTCCTTGACGAATTTCAACTACGTAGAGGGATGTCGCAAGTTATTGATAGCGATACAACAAACGCCTTATACGATCGTTTAAAATTAAACAATATGGTTGATTTTGAGTTTGCCGGTGGAACCATTGGTAACACTATGCACAACTACTCTGTACTTGCAGATGATCGCTCAGTTTTATTGGGCGTAATGAGCGAAAATATAAAAATAGGTAGCTACGCTTACCGTTTTTTATGTAATACCTCAAGCCGTGTAGACTTAAACTACCTTCAACCAGTTGATGGGCCTGTAGGCCGTTGTTTTACATTAATTGATGAAACCGGTGAGCGTACTTTTGCAATAAGTGCAGGCCTAATGAATCACTTACGTCCTGAATCTATCGATAAAGACCTTATTGAGAATTCATCAGCTTTAGTGATTAGTGCCTATCTTATGCGTACTCAAGGTAGCGAAACAATGACTGAAGCCACTATGCAAGCGGTAAAATACGCTAATGACGCAGGTGTGCCAGTTGTGCTTACACTCGGTACTAAGTTCTTAATTGAACAAGACCCTACTTGGTGGGCAAACTTTGTTGAAAAGCATGTTGATATTCTTGCTATGAACGAAGAAGAAGGTTTAGCTATTACAGGTTTTGAAGATCCTCTTCTAGCTGCTGATAAAGCACTTGATTGGGTAGACTTAGTTATTTGTACCGCTGGCGAAAAAGGCTTATTTATGGCCGGCTACGTAGACGAAAGCTTAAAGCGTGAAACCGAATACCCGTTACTACCAGGCGCCATACCTGATTTTAACCGTTACGAATTCTCACGAGCTATGCGTAAAGATGAGTGTGATGAACCTATCAGAGCATATAGTCATACGGCCCCATTTATGGGTGGACCTGATTCAATAAAAAACACCAATGGTGCAGGTGACTGCGCACTTGCGGCTGTACTACATGATTTGTCAGCGAATGTTTACCATAAGCTTAATGTAGCAAACTCAGCTAAACATCAGCAACAAGCTATTACTTACTCGTCACTATCGCAAATTAGTAAATATGCTAACCGAGCTAGCTATGAAGTATTAGTTCAGCACTCTCCGCGTTTATCTCGCGGTTTACCTGAGCGTGAAGATTGCCTAGAACAGGTTTATTGGGAACAATAATTAATAGTTGGGAGCAATTTTTTGCTCCCATCAGTTAACTAGAAAATAGAAATATCGAGTTTTTTAGATAGCAGCTCTAATGCTGCTATTCCTGCAACGGAGTTCCCAAACGAATTAAGTCCTGGAGAATAAACAGCTACCGTAAACTTATTTGGTAATACGGCTAAAATAGTTCCTGACACTCCCGACTTACCAGGCATACCAACTCTATAACCAAAATCACCTGCTGCATCATATAGACCACTCGTGAATAAAAGCGAATTAAGCTGCTTATTCTGACGACTACTTAAAACACGATTGCCTGATCGATTATCAACACCTTTATTAGCTAAAAAATTATAAGCTTTAGCCAACTCAATACAATTAAGTTCAATAGAGCAAAAGTTAAAGTAAGCCCACAAAACATCATCAACTTCATTTTCAAAATTACCAAACGATTTCATTAAATGCGCCATAGCAGCATTACGATGCCTGAACTCATATTCTGAATTGGCAACTTTCTTATCGATAATAATCCCTCTATTACCAGCTAATAGCCTGAAGGTTTCGAGCATTGAATGCATTGGAGCAGATAAACGGCTGTATAACGCATCGCACGTTACAATAGCGCCGGCATTAATAAAAGGGTTACGGGGAATGCCCTTTTCAAACTCAAGCTGTGTAAGCGAATTAAATGCAGTACCTGAGGGTTCCTTACCAACTCTATGCCACAGCTCATCACCGTAACGTTGTAGTGCCATTGTAAGTGTCATTACTTTAGAGACAGATTGAATAGTAAAACGCTGCGTACAATCACCAGCACAAATTGTTTCACCATTTGTAGTATATATAGCAATTGAAAACTGCTCAGGATCAACCTCAGCGAGAGCTGGAATATAATCAGCTACTTTTCCTTGCGATAGCAAAGGTGCTACTTCTTGAGTTACCTCATTCAATACACGTTGATAATCCGCAGTAGGCAATCTAAACCTCTATATCGTCATTCATAAAAATTGGATTTTAACACGCGCGATTAAGTGCACCTAGTTTTGTTGTCGAATTTAACGGTGAGATTTTACTAAATTTAAATAGAAAAAAACGTCACATTACTGCAGCGAGTTTCTTTTAATTGAATTCGGATAATGTCGTAGTGCCCACAGCCGTGGAGAGCCGCATAGTAAATGCGACACTATTATTAATCGTGTCGTCTCTTAGTGTGCAAAGTTTTACTAATTTCAAAAAGCAAAAAACCCGTTACATTACTGTAACGGGTTTCTCTTAATTAAATCCTGGTAATGTCGTAGTGCCCACAGCGGTGGAGAGTCACATAGCAAATGCGACACTATTATTATCGTGTGGTTTCTTAGTGTGCAGAGTTTTATTAATTTCAAAAAGCAAAAAACCCGTTACATTGCTGTAACGGGTTTCTCTTAATTAAATCCTGGCAATGTCGTAGTGCCCACAGCGGTGGAGAGTCACATAGTAAATGCTACACTATTATTAATCGTGTCGTCTCTTAGTGTGCAGAGTTTTACTAATTTCAAAAAGCAAAAAACCCGTTACATCGCTGTAACGGGTTTCTCTTAATTAAATCCTGGTAATGTCCTACTTTCACATAGCAAATGCTACACTATCATCGGCGCTGTTTCGTTTCACTACTGAGTTCGGCATGGAATCAGGTGGGTCCAAAACGCTATTGTCACCAAGAAAATTCTTTTCAATTTTCTTATTTTTAATTATTAAGATTAAAGTCCTTCGACTGAATTTGAAGCCTGGTAATGTCCTACTTTCACATAGCAAATGCTACACTATCATCGGCGCTGTTTCGTTTCACTACTGAGTTCGGCATGGA
>NZ_AUTQ01000144.1 GCF_000498095.1 Pseudoalteromonas sp. TB64 | reverse complement strand
CTAGCCGATGGTGCTAGTGCTGTTTCCTATTCATTTTCTGCAAATGGCGAGCACTTTTTAGTACTCGACAGCTTAGGCTTTTTAAATGTACTTAGTGCACATGATCATGACGGCGAAATGCATTGGGAGCTTGAAGGTCAAGTTGATATTACACAAGAAGATGTAGCCACAATGCCTGAAGGCATGAGTTTTAGTATGACAGTGGCGCAAAATGGTCAGTTTGCTTATATTGCCGACCCAATTGCTCAACACATAGTGCAAGTACACCTAGAAGACTTAGAGGTTGAAGGTGAACTAGAGCTAACTTTTGCTCCTAGCGCTATTACTTGGCTTGGTATTGCAGAAGAAGACGATCACGACCATTAATTTAAAACCCAACATAATATAAACGTTCTTAAAGGTTGGCATTTAATGCCAACCTTTTTTATTCACATTTTGTAACAGGCCTTTTATCGCAAGTGCATCGCTATTTATAACCTTATTGTTATGATGTAACCGCTTTTAATATAGGATGTAATCCCATGAAAAAACTAACAACATTGGCTCTTGCCTTGGCTGCGATTATCGCACCGAGCGTATCGGCCTATGAAACTAAAGACACTCGCTTACTACGCTTTCCAGATATTCATAACCAAAACGTGACCTTTGTTTACAGTGGCGATATTTATATTGCTAATACGCAAACAGGCGAAAGCAAACGTTTAACCGATCATATTGGTTTTGAAACATTCCCTAAGTTTTCTCCAGATGGTAAGCGCATTGCATTTTCGGCCGAGTATAACGGCANAGCCGCCAAATTTATGTGATCAACAGCGATGGTTCAGGCCTAAAGCAACTTACTTATTACAACGATGTTGGTCCAATGCCACCACGTGGTGGCTTTGATTACCGCGTTTTAGATTGGACAGCCGATGGCAAAAATGTAGTATTTCGCGCTAACCGCACACCGTGGGGGAAACGTATGGGCCGCCCTTATATGGTTCCTGCAGACGGCGGNCTTGAGCAGCCTTTAGCCATTCCAGAAACGGGCGGCGGTATGCTTTCACTCGATGGTAGTAAGTATGTGTATACACCTATAGATCGCGAGTTTCGTACATGGAAACGTACTCGCGGTGGTCGCGCACAAGACGTATGGATTTATGATTTAAAAAATAATACCTCAGAGCAACTCACTACAAACCGAGCAACCGATCATCAGCCTACATGGGTTGGCGATAATATTTATTTTGTGTCTGACCGCGATTACACCTTAAACCTTTATCAATACCGCAAAGGTAGTGAGCCTAAAAAACTTACAAACTATAAAAACTTTGACGTGCTTTGGCCTTCGGCTGGCCCAAATGCGGTTGTGTACGAAAACGGTGGTTATTTATATCGCTTTGCTCCAAAAACAGAAAAAAGCACCAAGCTAAGCATCAATATTGCTGGCGTTCGTCAATATGCAATGCCGTACAGTAAAAATGTAAGCGACTTTATTGAGTCTATGTCGATTTCTCACGATGGCAAACGTGCACTGTTTACAGCACGTGGCGAACTCTTTAGCGTTCCCGTAAAACAAGGACCAACGCGCAATCTTTCATATACTCAAAAAGGAAGAGAAATTGACGCAAGTTGGTCACCTAACGGTCGTTACATTGCATACATGAGCGATGAAACCGGCGAGTACGAAATTTATCTCAAAGATCGCAGTAAAAACAATGCCATTAAGCAATTAACAAGCAATGCTACAATTTGGCGCTTTACCCCGATTTGGTCGCCAGACAGTTCTAAATTACTGTTTGCAGACAAGAATCATACGCTGTGGTGGTTAGATGTAAAATCGGGTAAACAACATAAAATTGATACCGCTATCTATGATGAAGAAGGAATACGCCAGTACATTTGGTCACCTAATAGCGAAGATATTATTTACGTTAAAAATAACGAAAATCGCTACGCTTCGTTATGGCACTACAATATTGACAAGAAAAAAATAACGCGTTTAACCGACGAAATGACCAATGAGCAAAATCCAACCTTTTCGCCAGATGGCCAATACCTGTACTTTAGCTCAGAGCGCGACTTTAACCTTACCTTTAGCAGCTATGAATTTGACTACATGTTTAACCGCGCGACCCGTATTTATGCAGCTGCGGTAAACGATAGCATAAAGCCACTTATTGCATTACAAAGTGACGAAACCACTATTGTAAAAGATAAAGATGAAGAAAAAGAAGACGACAAAAAAGTTAAAAACGCACTACAAAGCAGTGACTTTATGCAGCGTGTTACCGCACTTAATGCCCCTGCGGGCGATTACCGTGGCTTAACCGCAGTAAAAGACGGCGTACTTACTCTTGCCAATGGTGGTTTACAACTTATTGGCACCGAGCACGACAGTGAGCTAGAAACAGTCGCTGAAGGCGTAAGCAATTACACTATTTCAATTAATGGCGAACATATACTGGTTCATGCTGGTAACAATTACAGCTTAATTGAGCCCAAGCCAAAACAAGATGTAGAGGCTAATAAGCTAGATTTAAGCAAAATGACGCTGAAAATTAATCCACAAATAGAATGGCAACAAATGTATGTAGAAGGTTGGCGCACACTGCGCGACTGGTTCTACGACGAAAATCATCATGGACAAGACTGGGATGCTATTTTAGCTAAATACCAGCCTATGGCTGATGCTATTAGCCATCGTAGTGACCTAGATTACATTCTTAGCGAAATTGCAGGCGAAATTAATTCCGGTCATATTTACGTTCAATCTGGCGATATGCCAAAAGCAGAACGTAAAAACCATGGCTTACTGGGTGCAACTCTCGCTAGCGATCCATCTGGTTATGTAAAAATTGAACAGATCTTTCAAGGTGAAAACTGGCATGATGATTTTCGCTCACCACTGGGAACCACAGGCGTTAAAGCCCACAACGGCGATTACATAATTACTGTTAATGGACGCTCTGTAAAAGACGTTGCTAACTTTTACGAACTACTTGAGAACACTCAAGGTGAGCAAGTTGAGTTAATGCTTAACAATAAACCACGCAGTAAAGGAGCATGGCAAGTAATTGTAAAACCAGTAGCAAGTGAGCAAGGTCTGCGTTACCTAGAGTGGGTTAACTCACGTGCAGCCTACGTTGATAAGTTATCGAATGGTCGCATTGGTTACGTGCACTTGCCAAATACGGCATACGAGGGTAACCGCGCCATGTTTAAAAATTACATGCCGCAAACGACAAAAGACGCCATGATTATTGATGACCGATACAATGGGGGTGGTTTTATTCCTGAACACATGATCACGTGGTTAGCGCGCAAACCTTTAAATTATTGGAAGCGCCGAGGTGTAGAGCCAACAAAAACACCTCAGTTTGCTCACGATGGTCCTAAAGCTATGCTAATAAACGGCTATTCAAGCTCAGGTGGGGATGCTATTCCATACTACTTCCGCCAAGCGGGTTTAGGTAAACTCATTGGCACGCGCACGTGGGGAGGGTTAATTGGTATTTCTGGCAACCCAAGTCTGGTAGATGGTGGGCAAGTGATCGCAGCGACCTTCCGTGTATTAGACAATCAAGGTAACTGGATAATCGAAAACGAAGGTGTTACGCCCGACATCAAAGTAATAGACCGTCCAGAGTTAATCTATAAAGGGCAAGACCCTTCTATAGAGCGCGCCGTACAAGAGCTGTTAGATGAGCTTAAAGCTAATCCTAAACAACCTTTAACAGTGCCACCGGCTCCAACTGACTTTTAATTTGCCGCATAGCAAATAAACTAGAGCCAATAAAAAACCCTGCATATTTTGCAGGGTTTTTTAATGACTCGAATTTAATAACTCAATATAACGCTAAAGCTATTTTTTTCTCCAGCCACTCCATACATCATCTATATCATCGGCTTTGTTTTTGTTCTTTTTCTTACCGGTGCCTTCTGGTTTTGCCATTGGCTTTTCATTTTTAAGCGCCTGTGCAGCATCAAGATTAGCTTGGTTAACGGCAAAGCCTGTTACTTCCTCACGTTCAAGACGTAGCTTGTTCTTCTTCTCGATTATTTTAAAGTGATGAAAGTCTTCATAATCAATTAATGATAATGCTAAGCCTACTTCGCCCGCACGACCACTTCGACCAATACGGTGCATATAATCAGATGGGCTGCGTGGTAGATTAAAGTTTATTACCACTGGCAGTTTTTCAATATCTAAACCACGTGCGGCAATATCGGTTGCGATAAGTACTTCAATTTCGCCCGCTTTAAATTTTTCAATTACGCGAGTACGCTCACTTTGACCTTTATCGCCATGGAATACTTGTGCGTTAACACCGCGTTTTTCAAGTTTACTGGCTAAGTGCTCACAGTCTTTTTTTGCGTTTACAAAAATCAGCGCTTGGCGCCATTTATGCGTTTTAATTAAATGCGCTAAAACAGTGGTTTTCTCGCCTTTATTTACGGTAAAAACACGTTGTACTAAGGTGCTTTCGTCTTTGCTTTGAACTTGTATTTCAACAGGGTCATTTAATAGATCTTGTGTTAATAGCTTAACTTGCTCAGGGAAAGTAGCTGAAAACAACATAGTTTGTTTTTTAGCAGGCATTAACGCTAATAACTCAGCAAGCTCTTCGGTAAAGCCAAGGCTTAGCATACGGTCGGCTTCATCAAGTACAAGCGTATTTAGTTTATCAAGCTTAATAGCATTGCTTGAGATTAAATCGAGTAAACGCCCGGGTGTTGCTACAATAATATCGGCGCCGCCGCGCAGTGCCTGCATTTGTGTATTAACCGATACACCACCAAACACAGCAACCGTTTTAATTGCACCATTAAAATTTGCAGAATACGATTTAACGCTATCGGCTACTTGCGTAGCAAGCTCACGAGTAGGTACTAAAATAAGCCCTGTTACAAAGTTGCCTTTGCTCGCTGTGCTTTTACTACCTTGTTCAACAAACATTTTTTGTAGCATTGGCAGCGCAAACGTTGCTGTTTTACCTGAGCCAGTATTTGCCCCTGCAATTAAATCACTGCCGGCAAGCACATTAGGTATAGCCTTAGCTTGAATTGGCGTAGGCTGGGTATATTCCAAATCGGTTAAACGAGCTAATAGCTCTGGAATAAGGCCAAGTTCGGTAAATGTGCTATGGCTTGTTGCTGAGGTCATGAATATTACGGGCTCATTGCTAAAAAATGTAGCCTGCAATTTTAGCGTATTTAACTCATATTAAGTAGGGGTTAGTGATTTAAATAAAATTTAGCTACAACTAATAAAAAGACGCTTGCGCGTCGATTTTATTTAACTGTAACTAAAAAACCAAGTTACGCTTATCAAACTCTGCCTGCAACCTAGCTTTTGTTTCTTTTAAGTAATTTATGTAAGGATATGAGTCGTCAGCAATCGCTAAAGCAGATTCCATATATTCAAGCGCTTGACGGGTATCGCCTTGCATTTCATAGCCATAAGATAGAGCAGAAAGCGCATCGACTGATTTTGGATAGTTTTTTATATTGTATTTAAACACTTCAATAGCACGGTTAAATTGCTTGCTACCCGTTAGATTATAACCTAATGATCTAACAGCGCGATCTGGTGGCGATATTTGCTCACCCCATTGTTGAGATAAGTTTTGATAATAAGCATCAATAGAGGCTACATCGTCAGTTAAATCATTTATGGACATTTGTTTAGGCAAAAATAAGTTGTGATAGGCGTTAAATGCACCAGCAACGGAAGTCAGGTTATGCGAGACACCATCAAACGCATCACTAAAGAAGCGTAGCTCTAGCACTTTATGCGATTGCATAGCTTGCTGTAGTTCATCGTACCTTTCGCGCATTATGCCGCTTTCTTCGCCGATATTGATGTAAACGTAACTGTTAAGCTCTTTCGTTTTAGCTATAAACGATTTTGTACTTTTTACCGATGCGCCATAGTTCCACCAAACCGCAGGGCTGTAAGCAATATGCGCTTGGAAAAGCTCAGGGTTAGCTTGCATAGTATAAAGTGCAAACACGCCTGCTGCTGAGCCCCCAGCAATTACATTAAAGTTATGCGTACGATAACTTTTATTAATCAAGGGCATAAGTTCTTGCTCAATAAATGCTAAAAACTTTGCAGCACCACCGCCTTCACCTACTGGACCTTGTGGCTCTTTATTCACCGTTGGATATAAATCTCTTAATCGATTAGTGTTTTCAATAGCGACAATAATAACCTCGGGCGCACGATTATCATTTTGTAAGCGCTCAATAACAGCACTAGCAAGCGGTATATTACCCGCGCCATCAAGGCGATAAATGACCGGATAAACTTTGTTTGGATTAGCTTGATAACTCTTTGGAAGCTGGACTACAACGGTACGTTGCTCATTTAAAATTGCTGAATTAATAGTATGTGTTTGTTGCGTATAGCTAATGGTTTGCTGTTTTAAATCAGGCTCTGCAAGTGTGCTACTAGAATAAAATATAAATAAACTACATATAAAAACAGCGGTTAATAAGCGCATGACTAATCCTTTAGAAAGTAGTGTATTTTTAATTTAACAGGCTTTGAGGTACAAAAAAAGGCGCATTAAGCGCCTTTTTATCTTTAACAAGTAATTACCAACCTATTGATTTTACTCAACAGTAACCGATTTAGCTAAGTTACGAGGTTGGTCAACGTCAGTGCCTTTAATTACAGCTACGTAGTACGACAGTAGCTGTAATGGCAATGTGTAAACAATTGGCGCAATAATGTCGTCAGTGTGGTTTACGTTGATTACACGCATTGTGTCGTCTGACTCAAAGTGTGAATTTTTATCTGCGAACACATAGATAATACCGCCACGTGCGCGTACTTCTTCTACGTTTGATTTAAGCTTTTCTAGTAGTTCGTTATTTGGTGCAACAACAATAATTGGCATGTCAGCATCAATAAGCGCTAGTGGACCATGCTTAAGCTCACCAGCGGCGTAAGCTTCTGCATGAATATACGAAATTTCTTTAAGTTTAAGCGCGCCTTCCATTGCAATTGGATATTGCGAGCCACGACCTAAAAATAATGAATGCTGTTTGTCGGCAAACTCTTCTGCAAGGTCTGCAATGCCATCAGCTAGTAGTAATGTTTCTTCAAGTTTAGCAGGAAGTACTTTTATAGCATTTACAATCGCACTTTGATCAAGGCCTTTTTCTTGCGCGATAGACGCAGTAAGCATTAACAAACCAACTAATTGCGTAGTAAAAGCCTTAGTCGATGCAACGCCAATTTCAGCACCCGCTTTAGTCATAAAAGCAAGGTCAGATTCGCGTACAAGCGATGAGCTAGGTACGTTACAAATGGTCATTGATGCCATGTAACCTTGCTCTTTAGCTAGGCGTAATGCAGCTAGCGTATCGGCTGTTTCACCCGATTGAGAAATAGTAACAAGTAGGCTGTTTTCATGTACAAACGACTGACGATATCTAAATTCAGAAGCTATTTCTACATTACAGCTAACACCCGCAAATTGCTCAAGCCAGTAACGCGCAACCATACCTGAATGGTAAGACGTACCACAGGCAATAATTTGTACATGTTTTACGTCTTTAAATATTTGTTGTGCGCTGTCGCCAAAGGCATCAATTGCTACGCGGTCATCGTTTAAACGCCCTTCAAGCGTATTACGCACAGCAAGTGGCTGCTCGTAAATTTCTTTTAGCATGTAGTGACGATAATCGCCTTTACCTGATGCATCTTGCGTAATGTTTGATTCAATCACGTCACGCTCAACTGCGTTACCGTCTGCATCAAAAATTTCTACTGTGTCACGTGTAATACGTGCTACGTCGCATTCTTCTAAAAATATAAAGCTGCGAGTAACAGGTAATAGTGCTAACTGATCAGACGCAATAAAGTTTTCGCCAAGGCCTAGACCAATAACAAGAGGGCTACCAGAGCGCGCTACTATAATTTCGTTGTCGTTATCTTTATCAAATACAACGGTACCAAAAGCGCCTTCAAACTGTTTAACAGCAGCTTGTACAGAGGCAAGTAACGTTGTGTGTTGCTTACGAAGTTGGTGAATTAAATGCACCATTACTTCTGTATCAGTCTGCGATAAAAACTCGTAACCATCGGCTTTTAATGCTTCACGAAGCGTAGCGTGGTTTTCAATAATACCGTTGTGCACAAGTGCTAACTGGTTGTTTGATACATGTGGGTGAGCATTTGCTTCTGTAACGCTACCGTGTGTTGCCCAGCGTGTGTGTGCAATACCTGTATGACCACTAACGCCTGATTTTTCTAGCGCGGCTTCCACGTTAACCACTTTGCCTACGGCTTTAACAGTATTAAGTGTGTTGCCATTAAGCAATGCTACGCCTGCTGAATCGTAACCACGGTATTCAAGGCGCTTAAGCCCTTCAATTAGTATTCTATTTACTGGACGTTCTGCAACTGCCCCAACTATTCCACACATAGTGTCTCCATTAATTTTTTAATTTTAGCAACTCACGAAATAGTCACTATTCAATAATCTCTGCGCAAATTAGTTTTACACCACATGCCTCAATTGCTTTGCGTTTATCCTCTGCTAAGCCATTGTCGGTTATTAATGTGGTTACTATTTTCCACGGTAATTCTAAATTAGGTATTTTTCGACCAATCTTGTCAGATTCAACCATTACTATTACTTCACGGGCGGCTTTTGCCATAACTTGGCTCAAGCCAACTAACTCATTAAAGGTTGTTGTGCCACGCTTTACATCTATACCGTCGGCACCAATGAAAAGCTGATCAAAATCGTAAGAACACAATACACTTTCGGCAACTTGCCCTTGAAACGACTCTGAATGAGGATCCCAGGTTCCACCGGTCATCAAAAGTGTCGGCTCATTCTCAAGTGCTAATAAACGACTAGCGACTTTAATTGCATTGGTCATAACAACTAGACCGCGCTTATTAGCAAGTTCAGGGATCATCGCAGCTGTAGTGCGTCCGCTATCAATAATAATACGGTTATGATCTTTTATAAGCGTTGCGGCAGCCTTTGCGATAGCTACTTTACGCTTTGAATCTATTTCATCGCTAACAATTTCTTTAGGCAGTGCAATAGCACCACCATAGCGGCGAAGTAATAGCCCACTTTTTTCAAGCGAGGTTAAGTCTTTTCGAATGGTTACTTCAGATGTTTGAAACTGTTCAGCTAGCTTTTCAACAACTACTTCACCTAGTTTATTAACCTGAACCAGTATATTGTGACGACGCTGTTGTGTGTTTCGTTTAGTCATAAAGCTCGTGAATTAAGTTTCGTTTCGAAAGTTATGCAATTTTAAACGAAACAACCTAAATGGCAAGTGAACGAGCAAAAAAAACACAGTTTTATTCTAATAATAATAAAACTAAAAGTACGGTAAGCTATAACTAATTAAGTTATAAAGATAAATACAATGCAGTCATTTAATAGTATCAGTAAAGAATACTTAGCACAGCGAAAGCAAGCAGGTGAAACCTGCCGTTTATTTAATAAGAGCCCGAGTAAAGGAAACTTAAAACGTATCAAGGAGTTATTTTTAAAGTCGGGCGATGGAGTAATTATAGAATCAGGTTTTCATTGCGATTACGGCAATCAAATAGTTCTTGGTGATCGTACTTTTATAAATATTAATTGCACACTACTCGACTCACCATTACCTGATTACTCAATAACCATTGGTGATGACTGCTTAATAGGTCCGAACGTTCAGCTTTTGGCGGTATCACATGCTACTAATCCAACAGAAAGGCTAAATAAAGAAAACTTTGCAGCACCTATTGTAATAGGTAATAACGTATGGATTGGCGCAGGTGTAATTATTTTAGCGGGTGTAAGTATAGGTGAGAACAGTATTGTGGGTGCAGGTGCTGTGGTTACAAAAAATGTAGTGGCTAATACTGTTGNCCTGCCGCAAAAATTCGCGATATTTAAAGGAGTTTATTTAGCTTCTGGCTTTATATGCATTTTAAGTAGGATGATAGAAGTTATATAAGCATAGCTTTATGTGGCTATGTCTCTTTCTAGTTGTAGACACTTGAGTGAAATAAGGGATATTACTGGGAGTGTATGGCGTGAGCTGTACGTTATTTCCTCACATTTCACTTTCCTGCAGACGTAAAAAAGCCCGAATCGCTAAATTCGGGCTTTCTACAATTTGAAGCCTGGTAATGTCCTACTTTCACATAGCAAATGCTACACTATCATCGGCGCTGTTTCGTTTCACTACTGAGTTCGGCATGGA
>NZ_AUTQ01000143.1 GCF_000498095.1 Pseudoalteromonas sp. TB64 | reverse complement strand
CCACCGCAGTGTCTGTGCCGTGTATGTTTTCATTGCAAACACAAGATAACTTTGATCGATTAGCAGCCGACAACCAACAAAACCTGATGGACTTAGCACAACAAGCAGGCAGCGATGTACTGTGGGTTGATAATAACAGCGGCTGCAAGAACGTATGCACTCGTGTTGTTAACATTGATATCCCAACCACCCCATCAGCGCTTTGCGATGGAAAATATTGTTTTGATGAAGCGCTTATTGCTCCACTTAGACGCAAACTCGCTAATTTAAGCCAAGCTAACACCGTTATCGTCCTACATATGATGGGGTCACACGGACCAACCTACTTTAAACGCTACCCAGATAAATTTAAGCAATTTACGCCCACGTGCGACAGAAGCGACATTCAAAACTGCTCACTCGATGAATTAGTTAATACCTACGACAACACAATTGCGTACAGCGACTTTGTTAACGCCCAAGTAATTGAGCAATTAAAAACGCTGCCAAACAACATAGATAAGCAGTTTTTATATATCTCGGATCATGGTGAATCACTTGGCGAAGGCGGTGCTTACTTGCATGGCTTTCCGTATAGCTTTGCACCTAGCACACAAACGCATGTACCCCTTTATATATGGGCTGATGAGCATAACCAGCGCATTACCAATACCTGTTTAGCTAATTTAGATACCAGTGCAGCACGCTCACACAATAATATTTTTCACACCCTTTTAAATTTAATTGGCATTAAAAGCAAAACGTATCAAGCATCGCTTGATTTACTTGCTAGCTGCCAAACAACACCAAGCGAAATAAAACGATGAGTAATAAAACCGTTATAAAGCGCCAAGGCTTAATGCGTCTTATTTTTACCTTAAGCCATTCTTTTAACGGCTTAAAATGGATGAGTCGATTTGAAGCGGCGTTTCAACAAGAGCTAGCACTGTTTTCATTACTTGGTGTGTTTGTGTGGCTACAAGAAATTGCACTGAGCGATAAATTACTGCTTATCGCCAGCCTGCTTTTTGTATTGTTTGCTGAACTTGTAAATACGGCAATTGAGGTTGTAGTTGATAGGATTGGCAGCGAATACCATGAGCTTTCGGGTCTCGCTAAAGATATTGCCTCTGCCAGTGTGTTTATAGCCATGTTAATTACCGCACTTATTTGGTGGGCTGTGTTATGGGCATAAAGCTAAATTTTATACCTAAAATAACGAGGTTAATATTTAAAGTAATACCTAAGGTACAAAATGCACTTGGCCCTGTATGGATTTTTGTTGTATTTGCTGTTTTAGCACTTGGCTTTTTAACACTTGCTCGCTTTGGGTTAAGTGTATGGCAAGGCGAACGTGTATTTGGATCGCATGCGTGGTTATCTATATTTATAGGTGGTTTAAGAGTTGATATAGCCACTCTAAGCTACATTATTATGCCCGCATTGCTACTTACTTTACTGATGCAAAGCATAGGATGGCAAAATAAAGTACGCAGCCTAATTAAAATTTACTTACTGACGATATCTGCTTTACTCGTTTTTTTTGAAGTGATTACGCCTACGTTTATAAACGAGTATGACTTGCGCCCTAACCGCTTATTTATAGAGTATTTAATTTACCCTAAAGAAGTCTCAAAAATGATTTTTTCAGGCTACAAGTTGGAGGTACTTATTGCTGTTATAGCGCTTGTTTTAAGCTGTAAATTTGCGAGCAAAGTCTTTAGTCATCAATGGCAAAACAAGTCATCATTAACAAAGCTAAATCAATCAATTTTAGCGCTCATTTTAGTGAGCTTAACTATTTTAGGTGCACGTAATTCATTAGGGCACAGACCGCTTAACCCAGCCATGGTCTCCTTCTCTACTGATCACTTACTTAACGATTTAACCCTTAACTCGGTTTATAGCGTCGCGTTTGCAGTAAAGCAACTCTCTAACGAGCAATCAAGCCAAGACTATTACGGCAAAATGCCCACCGATGAATTACTTAGTATTGTGCGCAGTAATATGCAAAATACGCAGGCTGCATTTAATGATGTAACCGCCCCAACAAAAACGTTTCATGCAGCAAGCAATATAGGTAAACCAAAAAACCTAGTCATTATTTTACAAGAAAGTTTAGGCGCACGTTATGTAGGAACACTTGGCGGTTTACCCCTTACACCTAATATCGACGCCCTTTATAAACAAGGCTGGGGATTTGATAATCTATACGCAACAGGTACACGCTCTGTTCGTGGTATTGAGGCGGTAATTACAGGATTTACACCAACACCTTCGCGTGCGGTTGTTAAGCTTGATAAATCACAACGTGATTTTTTTACCATTGCTGACTTTTTAGCGAAGCAAAATTACAACACGCAGTTTATTTATGGTGGTGAAAGTCATTTTGACAACATGCGAAGCTTCTTTTTAGGCAATGGCTTTAAAGATATTGTTGATACTAATAACTTTAATAAAATAGATTTTAATGGCTCGTGGGGCGCATCAGACGAAGACCTATACGACCAAGCTGATATAGAACTTACTAAGCTTAAAAAACAAAATAAACCATTTTTAAGTCTTATATTTTCAAGCTCTAATCATAGCCCGTATGACTTTCCTGACGACAAAATAACGCTGTACGATAAACAAAAACAAACCCGTAATAATGCAGCAAAGTATGCAGATTACGCGCTAGGCGCATTTATCAAAAAAGCTAAAAAATCGAGCTACTGGGATGATACCGTATTTATAGTTATTGCCGATCACGACTCCCGCGTATCTGGGGCGAGTTTAGTACCGGTTGATCACTTTAGAATTCCGGCCGTTATTTTTGGTAAAAACATTACCCATAAACGCGATAGCCAACTAGCTAGCCAGCTCGATATTCCTGTTACTTTACTATCTTTAATTGGCGCAAGTGGCAAGCACCCAATGATAGGTCATGATTTATCAAAGCCAATTAGCAACAACAAACAACGCGCAATGATGCAATACGATAAAAACTTTGCCTATATGCACGATAATAAAGTGGTCGTGTTACAACCGCAAAAACCAGCAACAACATATACTTATAGTAATAACCAACTTGTGCCGTGTAAAAACGATGAGCAACTGATAAAAAAAGCCCTAGCCCATGCCAATCTAGGTAATTTAGCCTACACAAATGGCTGGTACCATTAGTTATTATTCTTGCAGTGACTTGATAATAAAGCCTTGTTAAAGTAACAAGGCTATTTTTATAAACCGAGTAAACATGAAAATCCTCGTTATTGAAGACTCCGAAGCACTAAGGCGCAGCTTACAAGTTGGTTTTAGCAACCTTGGTTTTACCGTAGATGAAACTGGTGATGGCTCAGAAGGTTTAAGCATGGCACTTAGTGGAAGCTATGACTTACTCGTACTTGATTTAATGCTACCCAGTGTAGATGGCATGAGTATTTTACAAGCTCTTCGCAGCAGTAATAGCCAAAGTCGCGTGCTTATTTTGTCAGCAAGAAGTGAGCCTCAAGATAAAATTAGCGGCCTTATGAAAGGCGCTGATGATTATTTAACTAAGCCATTTTCGTTTGAAGAGCTCCATGCTCGCGTCCTTGCATTACTTCGTCGTGGTTCACTGCAAAACCAACAAAATACACTGACCGTAGGTGATTGCGTATTGGATCTCTCGCTTAAAACACTTCACTATAAACAACATACCATTGAGCTCACTCGTAATGAATATAAAATAATAGAATGCTTATTTAATGCTCCCGAACGAGTGTTAGGGCTGGAACTTATAAGTGAAGCGATAGTTGGTCAGTTCGATATGCTCTCTAAAAATGCGCTTGAAGCACATATTTCAACCATACGTAAAAAAGTAAGACAAGTTGATGGCGAGCTCCCAATAAAAAATAAACGTGGATTTGGCTATGTCGCAACAACAAAATAAAAATCACTCAATTAAACGTAAACTCGTTAATAATATTAGTGCTGTGCTTTCGGTAATTTTATTCACCATATTTTTAACTGTTGATTTAAGTGTTGATACTTGGGTGGAGGATCAGTTCAATCAGTCTTTAACGAATAAAGCTAACTACTTAAAAACCTTAGTTGAGGATGACAACAACGTAGTTGAATTTGATTTTGCTGGCGAGTTTATGTCTGAATATGAAAAAGCAGATGCAAGTGAATTTTACCAACTTTGGCATGGCAGTGATGTGTTTGAGCGCTCTGACTCATTAGAGCTTTATAAAGATGCTAACCTGCCCTTTTTAGAAATGCCGATAAACGAATCTAAAATTATAGATTACGAACTCCCCAACGGGCGTGACGGTCGCGCACTAATAAGTCACTTTGTAGCCCAAAAAGACGATAGAAACCCAACTCATTCGGCTGTTTTTAATACCATGACTCTTGCTATTGCAGCGCCTACCTCAGAGCTTAATAAAGTACTTATTATTATTGATGTGGTATTTATTTTAACCTGCGTGTTTGGTGTATTTGGTGTGCGTTATTTAGTTACCCGAATTGTAAATAAAGGTTTGTACCCACTGCACAATTTAAACGACCAAATAAAGTTACTCGATATCACCGGTGTTGCACAAACAATAGAAAGCGACTTTAAAGTAGAAGAAATAGAACCTATACGTAACGAGCTCAATAAGTTCATTACAGTTAACCAACAACTTTATAGTAATGAAAAACGGCTAACGAGCGACATTGCACATGAGCTAAAAACCCCCATAGCTGAATTAATAAGTCTCTCTGAGGTAGCTCTTCGCTATCCTGACGACAAACGCATTAGTGATACTTACACAAGCGATATACTCAGTATTTCTCAACGTATGAAAACCATAGTAAATAACTTATTGCTACTGCAGCGCTCATCAAATAGCGCAATAGAATTAAATACACAAAATATAATTCTAAATAACTTAGTAAATCAAAGTATTAATGAATTAGCCTTTAAACACCCAAAAATTAAAGAACGCTTAAATAACCTTATTACAAATAAAGTAGTAATTATTGCTGACGAATTTAGCTTAAATACTATTTTATGTAATCTCATCGATAACGCGCTCTTTTATGGATTAACAAACGAGCCAATACAACTAAGCGCACTTAATGATAATCAAAATACAATTATTTCATTAAGTAATAAAGTCACAGCACCACTAAATGATGAGCAATTAAAAGCTATTTTTGATCCCCTCTATCAACTAGATTCATCGCGAACGAATAATCAGCGCCATGGTTTAGGGCTTTCTATTGTGCAAAGTTTATGTAATTTAAATGGCTTTAAAATAGAGGCTAAAAACACTAATAAAAATACCCTAACACTAAATTTAACGATACCTTTAAATTTAGACTAAGATTTATCTAACTTAACCACTGATTTTAAGGACAAACTATGAATATTCTGCCACGCATAAGTCATTTTTTTATTATGAGTCTGCTTATAGCATTTAGCTTTAACAGCTATGCTGATCCGGCTTTGTACAAAATAGAAAAAAACGGCGTTAACTCTTACTTATTTGGCACCGTACATGTAGGCGATGCAAGCATGAAAGGCTTGCCAAAAAATGTAACCGATGCCATTGATGATAGCGAGCAGGTCATTGTGGAAGTTGATATTAGCAAACTTACACCAATAGAAATGCAACAACGTTCTATGCCGTTTATGATGCTTACTAATGGTAAAACACTGCAAACTGAACTTTCAAAACAAAATTACAACAAGCTTAAAGATTACTTTGCTAAAAAGTCGATTGATATTGCCATGTTTAATAGTTTAAAACCGTGGGCTGTAATGATCACAATGATGCAAATTGAGTTTCAAAATGCTGGTTACTCAGATAAAACAGGAATTGATAAGCAAGTACTTGCTTACGCTAAAACCAAGGACATAAAAGTTGGTGAATTAGAAACATTGGAACAGCAGTTACAAATGTTTGATGGTATGGATTTACTTAATAACGAAATGATTGAAGAAACATTTGAACAGCTTGCAGACATAGAAACATATTTTATTAAGTTGGTAAATGCATGGAAAAATGGCGATATGAAAACACTAACTGACTATTATAATAAAAGCTTTGACGATAGTAACTATGGTGAAATTAGTGAGCAAGTAATGCTAATAAACCGCAACAATAATTGGATTAAGCAATTAACTCCACGCTTAGCGAACGAGCAACTATTTATTGCAGTAGGCGCCCTACATTTACCTGAGCAGTATGGTTTACTTAAGCAATTACAAGACAAAGGCTTTACTGTTACTCGCCTTTAAAGTTGAAGAATAGGTTGAGCGAGCTTTCTCTCAACCTTTTTCTCCGTTTTAATTGAAATCTTCCATTTTTAAGTAACTTTCTATTCCTTTAATTTTGTCTGCCGCATGATGATTTACGTAGATCACAGTACTCGTATTAGCAGCACAAACTTTTTCTATCAGTAGCAATACTCGCTGTCTGTTTGCTTCATCTAAGCCCAAACAAGGTTCATCCAAAATAAGTAACGTTGGGTGCTTTACCATAGCGCGTACAATTAAAAGTAAACGCTGATCGCCATACGAAAGCTGAGTGAATGAGGTATTTTGTTTGTCACTTAAACCAATAAATGCCAGCCACTGTTGAGCAATATTAATTTGTGCGTCGCTCGGTTTTTGATATAAACCTATGCTGTCGTAAAATCCTGAAATAACAGTATTTAAAGCCGATATACTTACGCGGTAATCCATATGTAGCGCATTTGATATAAAACCAATATGTTGCTTTATATCCCAAATACTCTCTCCGGTACCACGTCTAAAACCAAACACTTCAATTTCGTTGTTGTAGCACTGTGGGTTATCACCGGTTATTAAATTTAATAAACAAGTTTTGCCTGAACCGTTAGTACCACTAAGTTGCCAATGCTGATGTTTTTTTATAGTCCAGTTCAAGTTTTTGAATATGGAAACATCACTATAACTAACCTTGGTATTGCTCAATTTAACTAAAATATCACCTGTAAATACACTTTGAGTTTGCTCGATATCAGGAGATGGTACATCCAATGAAGTATGTTCTAAGTGTAGTAGTTTTAGTAAATCACTTAATTGCTCACTACTTGGCTTTGCCAAAGTATTTAACAAACAACCTTGGTTAACATAACCATAATGAGTAATGAATGAAGGAATTTCGTCTAGACGATTTAATACAAAAACAAAAGTAACTGTTTGGCTAAGCTCTGTGAGTATTTTATTAAGCTGCTCGCAAGACTGCACATCAAGTCCGTTAAATGGCTCATCAAGCACAACTAAGTCTGCATTTGAGCTCAGTGCTTTAATTAGTAAAAGCTTGCGTGTTTCACCAGTTGATAGATCTCTAAAGTGCCGAGTTAGTAATTCATTAAACTTAAATAGTTTAATAAGCTGCTCTCGTAAACCGGCGTTGTAGTTTTGGTCTGTAAAAATAAGCTCCTCTACTGCGCTAAGCTTTTCTCCTTCAAGCTCTTTATTTAACAACTGTTTTTGCGCATCAGATGAAACAAGTTGTAAGTTTTTAAACGTGCTTGCCATTCGGCCACTTTCATACTTGGCTTCACCTACTAATGCAGCTGTTAATGCTGACTTACCCGCACCGTTAGCGCCTAATAGCAGCCAATGTTCGCCCTGATTAACTTGCCAGCTTAAATTATGAATACTATATCGGCTTTTACCTTGCCCTTGTAGATAGCCATTAAATTGCTGAAATTGAATTGATTGCACAATCGACTGCACACTAAGATCCTAAGCAAATATTAAAATTATAAATTAACGTATTTTGAAAGCGCTTAGCAAGTGAGTTTTCATCACTTAAACATTAAAGCTTAAGAGTCAGCTACTTCTCGATTAAACACACGAGTTAGCACATCAATAATTGCTTGTTTATCTATAGGTTTAAAAATATGATCTTGTGCCCCACACTCGTTTGCATATGCAATATCATTCTCAGAGGTATTAGCAGTAACAACCACAATAGGTATAGCATCATCAAAAATGTGTATTGCTTTACTTGCTTCAAAACCATCCATAACAGGCATGTTTAAATCCATAAAGATGACGTCATATTGCTTTTTAGTCACCATTTCGCAAGCAACCTTACCATTTTCAGCGCACTCATAACTAAAGCCTAGCGATGCTAGAACACGTGTTAAAACAAGCATATTAAGAGGATTATCTTCAACAACTAAGCAATGTAGTGTTGATGGAAGTAATGCATTTTTTGAAACTTCAAGTTGCTTAGTCACTATTGGAATTTGAAGGGTTACTAAAGCACCTTTTGACTTATTGCTTTCAAATTGTATATCGCCATTAAAAGCTTTAACAATATATTGAACGCGAGCAAGACCTGTTCTGAGCCCTTGAAAATGATTATTTTGATTTAAAGAGTCAAAGCCTGAAGTACGAACAGGATTTGAAAAACCTATTCCGGTATCTTCTACTGTAATTATTAATTGATCGTTACGCAGTTTTGCCGTTACATTAACCTCTCCTTGTTCTGTAAACTTTAAAGCGTTACCAAGTAACTCTGTAAGGACTTGCTGTAAACGTTGGTGATCAATTTTTACAGTGCAATTAAGAGTTGAGTCAAGAGCGGTTACTAATTTGATGCGCTTTTGTGTATAGCCATACTCATAGGCAATTAATACTTTTTCTAATGATTTTAATAAGTTATCGTTTTTAGATTTTAAAGCCCAATGCCCTAAACTTAAAGCTTGTAAATCTTGTAGTTCATCAAGCATTGCGACTAATCTTAGAGCGCAGTACATTGCTTGATTTTTAATATTTTGCTGATTTTTTGAAATATTTAGCTCTTCAATAGAAACTACAAGACCTTGCAGCGGCGTTCTAAATTCGTGACTTGCTCTGGCAATAAAATGCTCTTTGTTTTTACTAACTTGTTTCGATAATTCTTTTTGCTTGTGGTACTTTTTTAGTGTGTGATGTATCTTCTGATCCATTGGTATAAATACAAATCTGAGCTCAACTAACAGTAATATCATAGCTATGAGCCAAAATAACAACTCAAAATTAGAGACCCAATTGACTTTTTCTACCGCTTGCTTTTCAAATAAGCTAACGGCGAGATCTAACCGTTTTAATAGCTCTTCGACATATTCAACTGAGAAAATTTGCGTATTAACTTCCCCCTCCTGATACAGCAAATTATTGGCTTCTTTAATAAATAATTTAATCTGGGAATCTAGACTATTAGGCTCCGATTCATATAAATTAATTAATTCTGGAGTTAAATATACATAATCGCCGCTTTCGTTTTTTGAGAGCAAGCTTTTATGCGCACTTTCAAATAGATTGATTGACGCTTTTAAAGAATGGACATGCTTAGGGAGTTTATTAGGTGATGAAAGTATGGCGCCACTATGCCATGCTATTTTTTGCGAAAGCATACGCTGTTTACCAGCGATATTTATAATTTTTGCGTCAAAACGTTGTTCTGAAAAGAAATACTGCATAAGTGAAGCAGATAAACTGATAAGTAATGCAATGCTGATTAATGCCCATCTATAGCGAGTACGAATATTTTCTACAACTTTAAACATATTTAGACCTGTTTTTTTGTTTTAAGTGTAGCTCATATTTTAAAAACTAATACGTGACTTATAATGATTATATTCATAAAAAACCCAGTATATAAATACTGGGTTTCATATTAATCCACTGACTTTAATTTAACGATTTTCTAATCGGTTATAATCAAACATACCATATTCAACCCCTCGATATTTTTTAGCTGTGTTATGTAAAATATCACTGTATTGCCAAAATTGTGGGTGTGTACGGCGAATACCAAACTTAGTTTTTAATGCGCGGTAATCAGCTTCTATTTGCATCATTGGTAACTGCTCAGAAAAAGCAGCAACTTGCTGGTCATTGTTTAAATACCAAATAGCTGCTGGGTAATCACCAATAAATCCAGGTACGATAGTCGCAGTATCTTCTTCATAGGCACGCTGTCCATCTTCGTTTAATAAACTAGATATATTGTAGTGCGCATTATGATGAATAATAGTGTAAGCCTTATGGCTATCATCACCTTGCTTAACTAACACAAAAGATAATTGTGGTAATAAGTTAACAGCTTTTGCTGGCATTGTATTAATCACACTTAAATCTTTAGGTACTTTAGTGTAATCGTATTTTTCACTTAATACTGGTGCTAAAGCCTCTTTCATTAACTCATAAAGTTCGTGTTGAGGATCGTCTGTTTTATACTCAATACCACTTGGTTGACTAAAATCTCGATTATTTTTAAAGAATTTAGAAAGGCTTGGAGGCGACTTTCTATACCAACTTTTATTAATTTGATTACGCTTTTGCTCAGGTAGTAATGCTAAGAAATTTTGCTCTCCCTCTAAGCGTAAAAAATCCATGTATAAACGCGTTACAAGTTGATGTCCTACATTCCCGTATACATCAAAGCCCGCTACTAACAAATAATGAATACGCTCAAACAATGCATAATCTAGTACCCACATTGTTTTTGGTTCTTGACCAATAAAGCCCTTCACAACTGTTGCACTGTCGTAATGACGGAAGATTGTTAACGCTGCATTTTTATTATTACCATCGCCTTGCCAAAGTAAATCAGTAGTAAGATGCTCACCGTTTTTAAACATTTTATTGGCTAGATCAACTTTAGCTTGTAAGTACTTTTCTTCGCGAACTGAATATTTAACCCAGCTCGAAATTGGTAGCGCATTACTCTCCTCTGCAGCAGGAAGCTCTAAAGCCTCTTCGTGTTGCATTAGCATCTCTCTTACAGCAGGAGTCGCCACTTTTTTAGGGTCAGCAAAAGCGACCCAAAAATGATCATTTATAACGTTCAAAGCTATTTGCCCACGACAAACAGGTCCTTTAATAAAGCCCATTATAATTAGCTCAGCTTCATCAAGCATGAACTGATATTTTGAATTAATAGGAATTACTTCAAATGTTTTAAAGGGATTAGATGCTGATTTAGGATCATAGCTAGGCATTTGCTTAACAGTATAATCTGGTGCAATGAACTGCTCATATAAACGTAATAACTTAGCTTCATTAAGCTCAAGTGGTAAATGCGTTTTAGAGAGTATTGTTGTGCGTTCTTGCATAAAACGGTAATAAACACGACTAACTTTAGGATCATCATAAGGACGACGTGTATTTATAAGCTGTATTTCCTCACCTGGAGGTGTACTTGAGCGTACTAATTTAAAAAAGCTTTGAGGGTTATCTGGCGTAAAATATACGTGCGCTAAAAACCAATGTTCATAAATATAGCGAGCTGATAGTTGATACTTTAAATCATCTTGATTTAAAAAAGCTTCCCAACCCTTTATTTTATTCTGCTCAAACTTACTTGGTGGCTTAATATGCGACATTTTGCCGCCTGTTTTTAGCCATTTTTGTAAATGATTAAACTCCTCACGAGATACACCAGGCAAACCATAAGGCATACCAGCATGAGGCTGATCATTAGCCAACCTGTCAAACTCCCCCATAGTGGCACATGTTTGCGAACGACCTAATGAGAAGTCAAACTCATCATCTAATACTTCATTTTCTGGTAACTCATGACTTTGCTTTAGCACTAAACTATTAAATAAAACACTACCCGCTAAATTAGCTTCTTCGGTTTGTACACGTTCATTAAGTACTGGCGTAAAGTTTTTCTCTCGCCATTGTTGAGTGTTAGTTGCATCAAATAATAAACGACTTGGGGTTGTCGCTAGTAAACGAGTTCCATCATAAACCAACTCTTTACTTAATCCTCTATCAATACCTTCAGGAGATGAAAGCTTAAGCTGACAAGGAGCATCATAACAACCATGACAAACCACACAGCGAGTATCGAGTACTGGCTTTACGTTTTGTAAAAAATAAGCACCAGCAAGTGTAGAGTGTGGAACAATACGTTCTTGCGTTTGCTCAGGACCAAACAAATCGTCGTAATGAGCATTACCTAAGTATGCACAACCACTAAGAATAATTAATACAAACGTACTTATTATTATTTTTTTCATTCGTCCTCATCACCTAAATCAAATGTGGGCATCATATCCATTTGTGGTGAAACGAATGTTTTTTGAGCTTCAGTATTTAAAACAATACTTAAAAGAGGACCATGCGTTAATGTTATTTGCGCATCATGTTCTTGCTCTAATATATTTAAATATAAAGAGTTACTAATAAGTAACTCATAACCGCTTACAGTAATAGCTATACTGCTATCTTCACTTGGATTTTGACAAATTTGGGCTAGCAACTCATCATTTAGAGAAATGGAAATTTCAAAATCAGGTTGCTCTAAATCTCTCTCACTTAATGTTTCATCAAGGAGAAATAAAGGGAGGGTTAAATTGCTATCTTGTTCAAATTCCATTGCGATCTCTGCACTTGCTGACGATTTAATTAACAAGCATTATAACAAACTAGCGAGTAAATTAACGCTAAAGCTAATGCAAATAAATCAAGAATAAGGCTTACTTCACTTTATACTTAATAAATATATGAAGAATTTAAACGTCATCCATTACGGATTGGATCACCGAAAATACAGCGCCTTGATAATCGCAAATAATGCTAAAACGACCAACATCAGGGATATCACTATCAGATACGCATATTTCACCACGAGACTAATTACCTGATTTATTGTTATATCGCAGTTTTTCACTGATAAATAAATTATCCAATGATCGCAGGTATCTTCAGGCTAATCACTTGTCATTTCAAGCATGCTACAAATTGTTCGTCCTCTATCAAGAATAAAGTGCATTTAGCTTATCTAAGATTACAACCTTTTACTCATTTTCTTGCCATAGCGCAACAGTCGTACCTACAGTTTTTTTAGTATAAGTATACAACCAGCATTCATTACATTATGAGGATCCGAAATAATTTAAGCATCTAGCTTTTTCGCTTTTACAACACAATCATCGACTGCAATATAAGCCAAACAATGACTTCATATCTCTGGAGTAACTTACTCTTTAGGTATTTTATATAAGCCGCTATATCACCATCTTGTTTTTGTAGCATGGTGTAATATATCTTCTCCAATAGATTAATCCGCATACCGCTAATCAAACAATTATGTATAAAACGCCTTACCTTCTTTCCAATTATGTGTACAAAATTCTGACCAACAGAAAATACTATTTGTATGATTTTCAGTTTCACTCATTGTTAAGTCTTTATTATTCTATTTTTATCTAAACGAGCTCTGTAAATTTTTATAAACTATATAACTGAACAGATCATAAATTGAGATTAGAACAATAAAAATCAGAATCGATAAAATGAAGGCACAATTTTAAAGTTAAAAAGCCCGAATAATTAGATTTTGGCTCCCTACAATGTAAACCTTGGTAATGTCATAGTAACTACTGAGGTTGAGGGTCACGTAGCTAATAGCATACTTGCATATTATGCATGCTCATTTATCAGGTTTCAGTATTGAGTTCGAATGCATTTAATAAAAATATTTGATACAAAGGTTAAATGGCGTAAGTTGCACGTTACCCCCTCACATTTCACTTTTCTTCAGGCGTAAAAAAGCCCGAATCGTTAGATTCGGGCTTTTTACAATGTAAAGTCGGTGCGCGCAGTAGAATGCTTTAGTGCCCAAAGCGATGGAGAGTTACAATATAAATATAGCACTATCATTCTCTCAAGCTGCTTATTATCGCGCTATTGCTGAGACTGGTGAGCTAAGTGGGCTTCTTGAAAGTGGGTCATGAGCTGTAATCGAATGAAATAAGGGATATTAATAGTGTGTATGGCACGAGTTGTGCATTATTCATCCACATCCCACTTTCCTGCAGACGTAAAAAAGCCCGAATCGTGAGATTCGGGCTTTCTACAATTTGAAGCCTGGTAATGTCCTACTTTCACATAGCAAATGCTACACTATCATCGGCGCTGTTTCGTTTCACTACTGAGTTCGGCATGGA
>NZ_AUTQ01000142.1 GCF_000498095.1 Pseudoalteromonas sp. TB64 | reverse complement strand
AACACTCAAAACACTCAAAACACTCAAAACACTCAAAACACTCAAAACACTCAAAACACTCAAAACACTCAAAACACTCAAAACACTCAAAACACTCAAAAAATTAACTTTCTTCCTCCACACTGCTTTTGATATTGATTTGTATTACTATTTGCTTTAATTTGTTTTAATACTATAAAAATTATGGCTTTCTATGTCTGCACCACAGGCCTATCAACGCAACAAATCTGATTTTGATATTTTAGTTGTTGAAGACGATACATTACTTAATGATCAAATTACTGAATTACTAGCCAACCAAGGATACTCTGTTACACAGTGTTTTGATGGTAATCAAGCGCTTGATTTAGCGGTTGCTCAACGTTTCAGTCTTATTTTATTAGATGTTATGTTGCCGGGCAAAGACGGCTTAGCAGTGCTTAATATTTTACGTAGTTGTAATAACACCCCTGTAATAATTGTATCGGCAAAACATGCTGAAGAAGAGCGTATTCTAGGTTTATCAGCCGGTGCAGATGATTACTTAGCAAAACCGTTTAATAGCCAAGAATTATTACTACGCGTAGATTCAGTACTAAGGCGCGTTTTTAAACAAGACACAAATACCCCTTACATTGCTAATATTGATGGACTTGAAATAGACAGCCTACACCAGCAGGTTTTTCTGCATTGTGAGCTATTAGCTTTTACGCCTATTGAGTTTGCCTTGCTGCAAATTTTAATGAAAAACCAAGAACAAATACTGTTAAAACCTTTTTTATATCAAGTGGCGCTTAACAAGCGTTTCAGTCAGTACGATCGTAGTTTAGATATGCATATGAGTCGTATACGAAAAAAATTAAATAACGCCGGCTGGGATGGCAGCCGTTTACACACTGTGCATGGGCAAGGGTACTGTATTAAATGACACGACGTTTATTTTGGAAGCTGTGCTTAATTATTGGTACTGGTGTTGTTGCGATGTTTTATTTAATTAATGTCGCGGTTAATCATTTTGAAAATGATATGAGCATGTTAAGTGACTCAAGCCGAGAAGAGTTAATTAATTGGCAAAAAAAGGCTGAGGTTATATTTGATCAAGGCGATATGAGCGAACTTGAGCGTTGGGTTGATGATTTACAACAACAAGAAAATATTTGGGCTGTAATTGCTAAAGCCAATGTGGTTGAGTTAGCTGGTAATCGCTCTCATCGTTATGAGTATACAGGGTATAACTTGGGGCGAAGTATTGATTGGAAAATCCATCTGTATTTTGAGCATGCACCCGTTATGCAATTACCTTTTAAAGATGGTGCAACTAGCCTTGTTGTGCAGTTGCCGCAAAGAATGCGCCCAGGATCACTTTGGAATTTAACACGTTTGTCGTTACAAGTTTTATTACCAATGCTGATATTGGTGTGTTTATCGATTGTGTTATATCGCCATATTATGCATCCCATTAAAGAACTCGACTTAGCAAGTAGGGCATTTAGCAAAGGAGACTTTAGTGTCAGAGTTCGAGAGCAGCTGGGCTCACGCAATGATGAACTATCCCAGTTAGCTGAAACATTTGATTTAATGGCAGAGCGGATCAGTGATCAGATTATGCATCAACGTGTATTACTAACTGATCTGTCTCACGAGTTGAGAACACCTTTAACACGCTTAGACATAGCAACTGACAATTTACTCACTCACAGAGAAAAAGGTGTAGAAGACACGCAAATCAAATTAGAGCGTATTCACAAAGAGTCACAGCACATCCGTAAGTTAGTGGATGACACGCTTACTTTATCCTGGTTAGATAACGAGTCACCTCAGTTGCGCATTGAATCTTTGGATTTAGTCGATTTACTCGAAATTCTCATTGAAGATGGGCGTTTTGAGTACCCAGATAAACTGATTTCTGCTGACTTACCTAATCAAGCCCATATTGAAAACAGTAATCACAGAGCATTAGGTCAAGCACTGGAGAACATACTTAGAAATGCACTACGTTACACACCCATTAATAAAAAAGTACGGGTTAGCCTCATTGATTATAAACATGAATATCAAATTATTATTGCAGATCAAGGTCCAGGAGTACCTAAAGAGCATTTAAATACTATTTTTAGACCTTTTTTCCGGATTGATTCCGCTCGCTCATGCAACAGTGATAGCTTTGGTTTAGGGCTTGCTTTAGCACAAAGGCAATTACATGCGATTGCTGCAACAGTATTTGCTAAAAACGATACTGCAGGTGGTTTAGTGATGACTGTAACGGTTCCTAAAGGTGCATAAATTACATTTCATATTGTGTGCTTGCAAAAACTGAGTAACGCTTTCTCGTTCTGTTCACGCCCTTAATTACATATTTTTAGACAACTAAAGTAGATTGCACCTAACGCGTCTTTGTATATGTCCTAAATGTAACAAATGTAAAGTTGCTATGCCTTTCATTAAAAGAAAATGATAATCCTTCTTATTTGCAATTAAGAAGGAACGTCCCCCTTGAAAAAATTAGCCCTAATGAGTGCCATTTGTGCATCATTTAGTTCACCTATATACGCGCAAGAACTTGCTAAAAATACAGCGTCTGTTGAAAAAATATCTGTAGTTGGTTCTGCAACTAATTTGAGTATTACAGCTGAAGAAATAGAACAATATCAAGCAAGTGATCTGGCTGACATTTTTCGACATTCACCTTCTGTTAGCGTGGGTGGCTCGGTAGGCGTTGCACAAAAGATCTATATTCGTGGTGTTGAAGATTCTTTATTAAATATAACGGTTGATGGTGCACAGCAAACATCAACGTTATTTCATCATATTGGTCGTGTAACAATAGATCCTGACCTATTACAGCAAATAGATGTGCAAGCAGGTGCCGGCGAAGCAACAAGTGGTCCTGGTGCGATTGGCNGGCGGCTCTATCCGCTTTAAAACTAAAGACGCGCAAGACCTACTTAATCAAGGTGAACAATTTGGTGGACGTGTTAAAGCAAGTTACTTTTCAAATGACGGTACGCGTTTAAGCACCAGTGTATACGGTAAATTAAGTGATACATGGGGCGTACTAGGATATTTCAGTACTGTGGATCGCGACAACATGGAAGATGGTGATGGCGATACTATTTATGGTACGGCTGNGCCGATCAAGATATGATGTTTATTAAAGCCAGTGGTGAGTTAGCAGATAATCATCATTTGTCGGTAAGTATTGAAAAACGCGACGAAGAAGGGGATTTTTCAGCACGCCCTAACTGGGCGGTACAAGAAGGTGATGCTTTGTACCCAAGTGAAGCAGAGCGAGAGACTTACGTTGCTAATTATATATTTTCTCACAATAACTTATTGTATTTAGAGGTGACAGCATACAAAACCGAATCATCTTTTAATGGCGGTCGATTTGCTTGGCTTGCTGACATTGACACATATGGCTTAGATATTCGTAATACAAGTATTATTGATGAACATAAATTTGTTTATGGCATTGATTATAGAAACGATGAAGTATCGAGTGGGTCTGCAGCAGGTGCAAAAGAAAATTCAGAACAAGGCAGTGTACTGGGTGTTTATGCACAAGGTTATAGTGATATTACTCCACAACTTTTACTGAGTTATGGGGTGCGTTTTGATAGTTATAAGTTTAAACAAGACATCTTATTAGATGAATATTATGGCACTGCAATTACAGAAAGCGCATCGAGTTTAGACGACAATGAAGTGAGCTTTAATATCGGTTTAGCATATGACATTAATGATGCTTGGACAGTAGGGCTTGGGTATGCTGAAGCCGCGCGTGGTAAACAAATAGGGGATGGCTTTACCATTGATGGATATTTATATGACGGTTCAGATATTCCAGTAGCGGATGAAAGTTTAGTACCTGAGACCGTAGCTAATATTGAAGCATCCATAGCGTACACTAATGAAAATTTATCCGCTAAGGCAAGTATTTATAATTCGTCTTTAGATGATGTGATATTTGAAGGGTATGAAGGAAACTCGGTTTATAACAATATAGGCACGTTAGAGACTAAAGGATTTGAGTTTGACCTAGCATATCGTTTAAATTCATTTGATTTCTTCATTGGATTTTCAGCTACTGATACAGAGCTTGACCCACGTGATGGGTTGTACAGTGTAAGTTATGATGCAATTGATATTAATGGCTATGAGTTTGTCGGTTTAGGTAATAGCAGAGGCAATACATGGGTTGCTGGCGTTGATTACGACATTAACACCGATGCAAAGGTTGGTTTTAGTGTAACTAAAGTCGATTCACTCGATATTGATACTCTTCATCAAGCTGTTGACCTTGGTTGGACCGATTTTTTATATACCCTAAATAAACCAAGCTATACCACTGTTGATTTATATGGGCAATGGAATGTGACGAATGCATTATTATTTAATGTTGCTGTTACTAACTTATTTAATGAGTTATATATCGATCATTCAAGTGTGGGTGATTACAGTGAAGTATTTGACACTGTTGTTGGTCCATACGAATCTGGGCGCGATATTCGCTTATCGATTTCTTATCAGTTTTAAGAATAAGTAACTTATTTTATGTTCTTAAAATCGTTTAAAAAGTGGGTCTTTTGGGCTCACTTAATTATAGGTTTAATCGCCGGTTTATTTATTTTTAGCATGTCGTTCACGGGTTTTTTATTAACCTATGAGCGACAGATTGTTGAGCTAGATGAAATGCGATTTACTGTAAAAAGCACCTATGCTCAACAGCGGCTATCGACTGATGCTGTTGTAGATATTTTGCAAAAATCGCATCCGAGTCAATCACATATTTATATTCGTTGGGTAAATCGAGAAGGGGCTGCTATTCCTGCCTGGGCGGGGAAACATAGCTACTTATTACACCCTTATACGGGAGATGTTATTCGTGAAGGAGAGGGGCTAGCGGCTGGTTTTTTTCACGTTGTAACTGATATACATCGTTATTTATTACTGCATGGCGCTTCACAAGTGATTGGCAAAAATATAAATGGCTACGCTAATCTATTTTTTATCTTTTTACTACTATCGGGTGCTTATCTGTGGTTACCAAAGCGATTTAATCGCTCTGCATTAAAAGGATATTTGTTACTAGCAAAGAGTTACAAATCATCACATCATCGAAATAGGCAGTGGCATTTAGTTTTTGGAATTTGGTGTTTACCGGTTTTACTCGTTTTGTCATTAACGGCTACTTTGTTTCATTTTGACTGGGCGAATAAAGCGTTATATGGCGCGTTTGGGCAAAACGTACCGGAGCGTGAAAAGCATCTACTAGTATTAGATTTATCGGCTGATAAAGTACCTTACGATGCTTTATTCCAACAAGCTCAAATACATGCAATTAATAATGGTGCCGCTGATTGGTATTCGATGTGGTTAGAATTAGGTGACAAAAAACACGAAGCACGTTTTTATATTGATACCAGTATCGGGAATCGCCAAGAATATGCGTATTCATTATTTTTAGATACTCGCACTGGAGATGCAATTAAAACGCTAAAAAAATCGGATTGGACGCGAGGCGATCAAGCATGGGGAACATCTCGATTTTTACATACCGGTGAATACTTTGGTTTTATAGGGCAAACATTAGCTGGTTTGGCATCATTGCTAGCATGCTTTTTAGTTTATACCGGTATGGTACTAGCGTGGAAGCGCCTAGTAACGAGTAAGGGTAAGCCTTAATCGATTAATTTTTTCACTCAAGGGTTCATCAAGAATATAAAAATCCGATAAATAATCTTTATCGGATTTTTTAACCCCACTGTACTTACATAAGCTGTATGTTTGCTTTAATGAAAGCTGCTTATTTAATATTACTCATAGATATTATTATCTAACTAATCGCGATATTTAGGGCGGTAGTTATCTACCCATAAACGGGTAGCGCCACAAACTGCAACAGGCATTACGATTAAATTTACGATAGGGATTGCTGTAAATATCATAACGGCAAAGCCGAACCCGTACGATAAGCCTTGTTTGCTTTTTAAATCGTCTTTCATTTGTTTGAAGTCGATTTTATGATTATCGAATGCGTAATCTTTGTACTGTATTGCATACATCCAACACGTAAATAGCACCCACAGAATTTGCCCTATGACAGGTAATATCCAAAGTAATATAAAAAAACCAATGGCACGGGGCAAGTAATACCACAGCTTTGTTAGCTCTCGTGCAAACATGCGTGGCACATCTTTTAATAACTCAGCAAAGCCATCATCATTAATTTGTTGACCTGTTAAATACAGTTCTACCTTTTCACTGAGTAAACCGTTAAATGGAGCTGCTATAAAGTTGGTTATTATAGTAAATAGCATGCTGTAACTAAATAACACCACCAGTACTGCAATTGGCCACATCAACCACTCTAACCAACTAAGCCATTCTGGTAGCATATTATTGATGTAGGTAAAGCTGTCACTTAGCCAGCCAAATAAGAAATACAGCGAACTACTAAAGAGTAAAATATTAATTAATAGCGGGATCAGCACAAAGCGCTTTAATCCTTTTTGACTAATTAACTTAAACCCTGAAAAAAAATATTCCATGCCTTTTATGATCTGCACAATAACCTCAATAAATATTTACCACTGCGCGCAGTATAAATTGCTTAATAATTTTGAACAGTATTTTTAGGTAACAAAGTGTTTAGTTTCGTCGTTTTAATATAAATCAGAGCTAAAAATAAGTGAATAAGGTCGTTTTAACAAAGGCCGTTATTAATTAATCATATTGAATTACAAACAACTTATCTAAACAATTTTAATCCAAAGTACCAAATTTTCTTTATTATGGAATAGCAAACACATGTAATAATGAGGTGCTTTTTTAACATGAGTAACATAGATGTCTAAAGTTTTTATTATTGGTTTACCAAGAACCGGTACTACCAGTATAAGTGTCGCGCTATTAGGAATGGGGCTATCGGTCGCTCATACTGCATTTACTAAAAAAGCGTTTGAGATGGCGGATGCAGTATCTGACGCGCCTTGTTTTAGCGACTATATGCATTTGGATACGTTATTTCCAGATGCTAAATTTGTTTACTTAAATCGAGATATAGATAAATGGGTGCTTTCTATCACAATGCTATTAAAAAAAATGGCGCCTCATTTAGAGCCAAAAACGGGAAAATTTAACCCTATTTTAAAACGCAGTTTTCATCAGGTATTTCCCTCAACATTACCTTTAACGCATATCTCGTTAGCTGATTGTTATTTAAAACATCAACAGGCTGTTTTTTCTTACTTTAAAGACCGTGATGATTTTTTAATGATAGATGTTAGTGAGGAAGATAGTTTATTAAAATTAAAACATTTTTTAGGAGTCGCGATTAAAGGAAATACTGATTTCCCTAAATTAAATGTTGGACGCCATGTAGCAAGCTGGAAAGAATATAAGCACCCAAATAAAATCAATTCTAATTTAGCGGGTGTAGAGCACCGTAAGTATTTTGATTACGTGTTGTAGGTAGTTTATCTTATTTAAATATTGATCTATCTTAAATAAACGTTTAAATAAGTGAAAAACGGGCTGAACGAGGTTGTTCATTTGTTACAATTAGGTATAGTTTGCCAACAAATTTTTAATACAAAATTGGATTTTCCATGCAGTTAGTCGATTTAAACCAAGATGACCAGGATGTGATTAATGTTTTTTCTGATATCGACCGACTTATTAACTCCTTATACCCGGTAGCAACAGCACAATCTCTTACGGTGAATGAGCTAAACCAGCCAAGTGTTTACGCTATAGGATTAAAGAATGAAGATGGTATTATTGCTTGTGGCGCTATTGTAAAACAGTTTGATAAAACACCTTATGGCGAAATAAGACGGCTTTATGTCAATCCTAGCTATCGAGGCAGAGGGTTATCTAGACGTATTATGCAAATATTATTGCATCATGCTGGGGAAGAGCAAATTCCACTCATAAGACTAGAAACAGGTCCTAAGCAAATACAATCGATTAAGTTATATGAAAATCTAGGATTTAAACGTTGTGACAGTTTTGGACCTTATCAAGACAACCCACAAAGTGTATTTATGGAATTAGGGCTAAGTAAGTAAAATTTCCCCCTCCAAAAATATTAGATAAATAAAGATTAGCTTTACGACGGCAAAATAACCTCATAGTAGGTACTACACGGTTTATAAACGGTGAAAGTGTTTTTAATCGTGCTTATTTGTAATGCTAATTTAATTAACCTGAACGAGTTTATTGTAAGTGAATTTAACGTAGCTACCATTGATAATAGCTACTTAACATAGATTTATGACCCACAGCTCTGGTTAGTTGCATCACCAATCACTTTAATATGTGACAACTCACCTACTTCTAATTAATCCTACTTTTATTCCCTTTATTTTAATCATAGCTATACTTATTTATATAGTATAAATATTAAGTTGGTCTGAAATTTTTATAACTTAGGCGATTAAATATTCTTATAAATTAAAAACAAAAATAATGAAATTTTATGGTGGAATATGGAAACAGTTAGATTAAGAAAGTTGTTATCTCATCAGCAAGATATCTTATCTAAAATAGCACTAGGGTTACCTTTAAATGTTGTTATTAATGACATTTGTTTATCTATTGAAGAAATTATTGATGATGAATCTGCAAGATGCTCAATTTTATCATTAAGAGAAGGTCAGCTCTTTCATTGCGCAGCTCCAAATATAGATGACAAATACTGCCAAGCTATAAATGGAGTGCACGTTGGTCCAAGTGCGGGATCGTGTGGTACTGCTGCATATTCTAATGCTCGCGTAATTGTAGAAGATATAGCGGTCTCACCACTGTGGGAAGATTACAAAGAGCTCGCACTAAGCTTTGAGCTAAGATCATGCTGGTCAACTCCTATTATCTCAACACAATCCCAAATACTTGGCACGTTCGCTATTTATCACGATAAGCCTAAAGCCCCGTCAGCGTATGATTTAGAACTGATTGATTATTTTGTTCATTTTACGAGTATCGCGTTAGAAAAAAACGTTGAGTCGTTTAAAGCAAAACAGTTAATTGCAGACTTACAACAAAGTAATGAAAAATTTAAAGCATTTACTAAAGTGATGCCCGATTTGATCTTAATTTTAAGTGAGGACGGTGAATACACTGATCTTTATGGTTCTTCAAATGAATTACTGTATAGCTCACCAAGTACATTGATTCATCAAAACGTAAAAGATGCTCTCCCTAAAAAAGAGTCTCAGTTGATCATGAATGTAATTGAAAAAACATTAACGACTAACGATGTTCAATTTTTTGAATATGAGCTTGAAATTAAAAATAATAAAGTTACTTTTGAGGGAAGAACAGCACCTCTTGATCATTATCAGCCAAATAACCCATTGCAAAGGCATGTTGTATGGATGGCTAGAGATATTTCGGTTAGGAAAAATGCAGAGCAAGAAATAACGAAACTAGCCTTTTTTGATTCATTAACCAACCTCCCAAATAGAAGAATGCTTAGCGATAAGCTAACGCTCTGCGTAGAAACAATAAAGCAGAGTGATAAAGTCGGTGCGTTATTGTTTTTAGATTTAGATAACTTTAAAAGGATTAATGATTCACTGGGGCACAGCGCAGGCGATGAAATTTTAGTTGAGTTATCAACACGATTCCGATCTGTAATTAAAGCACCTAATACATTAGCTCGGGTTGGAGGTGATGAATTTATTATCTTGCTAGAGTATGTTGGTGAAAATAATCAACAGGCTATTATTGAAGCCGAAATAGTGGCTAAAAGCTTACAAAGTGTATTTGATGAGAAGTTTGAGGTTGGAAAACTAGCATTTCAGGTGAGTTGTAGTATTGGTATTTGTTTAATCGATAAAATAAATTCAGTGACAGACAACATACTAAAATTTGCCGATACGGCAATGTACCATTCAAAAAAGAAAAGAGGTAATAGCAGTAGTTTTTATGATCCAGCATTACAAACTTTACTTCAAAACCAAGCTGAACTAGAAACTGACATTGTTAGAGCAATAGCATGTGATGAATTTTGTGCTTACTTTCAGCCACAAATTAATGCGCAAGGAAAAATAATAGGCGCTGAGGCGCTTATTCGATGGAACCATCCACAAAAAGGGCTAATAGCACCTAATGAGTTTATTCCGATTGCAGAGCAATACGGATTAATTCAAAAGTTACAAAATACGGTATTACGCGATATATGTATTTTAATTAATGACTTAAGCCGTAATAATATTATTGATGAGTCATTCAATATTTCAATAAATATAAGTCAGTGTCAATTTAACTCAACAACACTAAAAAATGAGCTGTTAAATGTAATTAACCATTTTGATGTGGAACCTTCACGCGTTAAGTTAGAGATAACCGAATCTATGTTATCGGGTGATATAGACAGCGCAATACAACAAATGGAAGAATTAAAAAGTCATGGTTTTATATTTTCTATCGATGATTTTGGTACAGGCTATTCCTGCTTAACTCATTTGAGTTCTTTTCCAGTAAAAGAACTAAAAATAGATAAAAGCTTTATTGATAAAATATGTGATAGCGGTACAGGTCATAGTATTGTGCAAACGATAATTAATTTAGGTAAAAGTCTTAATATATCTGTTGTTGCAGAAGGAGTTGAAACATTAGCGCAATTTGAAGTACTTAAAAAAATAGATATCGATGCTATACAAGGCTATTTAATTGCCAAGCCAATGACTCACGAGCAGTATTTACAATGGCATAATACGTACTTAAAAGATGGTATTTAGTTGTTGTAAATGTAAGTACTGTGAATTTTTAAACGCGCACTGAAAATGCTATTGTTACTGGTGTAATAATATTTAAGTTAATTTTCAGAAGGTATAAAAGTGAACCAATTACCAGAAAAAACAATTGAGTGTCCTTATTGTGGTGAAGCGATTGATGTTTTAATTGATACTTCAGATGTAGATGAGCAATATATTGAGGATTGCCAAGTGTGCTGTAAGCCAATAAACTTTTTAGTCTCATACGACATTGATGATGAGTTGGTTGTTAATGTATATGGTGAAGATGAAGCGTACTAATAAAGTGATATTACGTTGTTTTTTTGTAGCCGTTATTTATTGATTTTCTCTTTTTTAAATTAGCTTTAATTCTTAAAAAAGATAAATTTATATAAATAGGAGTAGTATTACTTCTTAAATTCGTAAAACTCATTTGAAGTTAATTGTTAAGAGAATATTTTAAGTCGTTGTTGTGTGTCTTTAAATACGGTGATTTATACTTAACATGAGTAAATTAAAGAGTGCGCTGGAGATAAATATGAAAAGTTTAAAAGAGCAAACTGATGCTAAAATTGCAGCAGGTCGACAAGCAAATCCTGATTTTATGAAAGGTGTTGACGATATAATTGAGCAAGCAAAGTCTTTTCAGCAAGGTAGCAGTGCAATTAAGGTGGGCGAACAAGCGCCGAGTTTTGAATTGCCAAATCCAGACGGTAAGCTAATTTCGTTTACCGAATTATTAGCCAAAGGACCACTTGTTGTTACATTTTATCGTGGTAGCTGGTGCCCATACTGCAACCTACAACTTAAAGCATTGCAAGCAAGGTTAGCTGATATCCATTCGTTAGGTGCACAGTTAGTGGCTATTAGCCCGCAGGTACCCGATGGATCAATGAGTGAAAATGAAATAAGTGAGATGGATTTTTTAGTGCTATCGGATCAAAGTGCAAAAGTTGCATCGCAGTATGGCGTTGCATGGGAAGTACCAGAGTACTTAGTAGAGCACATGCGAGTTGACCGTAAACTCGACTTAGAGGCAATAAATAATGGCAATGGTAATATACTTCCTATACCTGCCACATTTATTATAGGTCGTGATGGACTTGTTACTTGGCGTTATGTTGATGTAGATTACCGTACACGTTCAGAGCCAGATGATATTATTGAGGAGCTACGTAAGCTGTCTTAATTACATCCTTTATAATATAGAGTGATAGCGCTTTAGTGCATTAAAACTATAAGTGGTGAGTTTTCATCCATGGTTTATGCACTACTCAGTTACATTAACGACCTTTCAATCAAAGTTATAGTAATAGGTTACAAAATACTCCCAATACTGTTTTTACAACAAAAACAGACATGCCAAACAGTACACTGTTTTTGTTAGCTACATTCGTATAAAATCCACCTTATTATATTTCCCTGAAATACTTCAAACCATAACGTTTAAATAGCGAGACTTTCTTATCCTTTCTAAAAATGACACTAAACCAATGACAGACATAACAGTAGTAACTCACAACGGTAATTTTCATGCGGATGACGTTTTTAGTATTGCAGTACTTAAACATGTTTTACCAGCGTTTAAACTAGTACGTACTCGCGATAAAGCGCTTATAGAAAGTGCCGACTTTGTAATTGATGTAGGTGGCGAATACGACCCAGAAACGAATCGTTTTGATCATCACCAACGTGGTGGTGCTGGTGAGCGTGAAAATGGTATTCCTTTTTCGTCGTTTGGTTTAGTGTGGAAACAGTATGGCTTAGCGCTGTGTGATGATAACCAAGCCGTTGCTGATAGAGTGGATTCAGGCTTAGTTTCAACTATTGACGCCATTGATTGTGGTCATGTTGAGGGTGTATCAAAAGGGATAAGCTTGAGCCAAACAATTTCAATGTTTAACCCTACATGGGAAGAAGAAAGTAACTTTGATACCTGTTTTGATGAAGCTGTTGAATTTGCAGCTCGTATGCTTATTCGTTTTATCGCCTCAGCTCACGGTAGCGTAAATGCAAAAGAGATTGTCGCCAAAGCAATTGAAAATGCAGACGATGCCAGAGTAATCGTGCTTGAAAAATACACACCGTGGAAAAAAACAGTGCATATTTTATCAAGTGACGCACTATACATGGTTTACCCATCGCATTCTGGGCAATGGATATTACAAACAGTACCCGTTGAGCCTGGCTCGTTTGAAGATAGAAAATCGTTGCCTAAAGCGTGGTCTGGTTTATCTGATCAAGCGTTTGTAGATGAAACAGGTATTGCCGATGCCGTGTTCTGTCACAACGGTTTATTTATAGCGGGTACCAAGTCGTTTGAAAGCACAATGAAACTTGCCACTATGGCGCTTGCTGAATAAAAGCTAAAATTAATACCTAAATAAAATTTTGAGATAGATACTTGCTTGTAAAATGATTAATTACGATAGTATCTATTCTCAATTTTATGTTTGTAAAGGGAATTTGATGGAAATAGAATCTGCATTGAAAGAAATACGAATGGTTTTAAAAAGCCATACTACCGAGCTTACTGCTGCGTTTGAATCCATCTATAAAATGGGTATACCCGATGAGGCAGATAAAATTGTAATCTGGATCCCTCTTGGTAGTCGTTACAACCTGTCGTTTACTTACATGACAAATGATGCAAATGAGATTTATAAACCAGGAATGGATTTTGGCGAACTTTCTGTTTTAGATCAGCTTTTAGAAGACTTGATTGACAACTACATGGATTCTGAATTTTACAAAGACATATCAAGAGCTACAGATATTGAAGTTGCATCGTGGTTATATACAGCACTAGAGTCATCATCGTTTAAAAGCGTTAGCTTACATAAGGCTATGGCAATTAATAATGTGTGTGCATATTTTGATTTGAAAACGTTAACTTTAATAGACGATTCAGATATGTGGCCGGAATATTAATTTTTAACAATAGGGTAAATTAACGCTATGCCAAAGCTTACTCATAATGAAATCACCCTTGAGCTTCCTGAAAGCCGATTTTTTGAAGATATGTTTGGGGTAGACTATCCAGGTTATCTCCCATATTGGCTTGCCTATATGAGCCCAAAAGAGAGGCAAGCGTACCTCCTAGCTACAAAATCTGAGTATATGGATATAGTTGATGAGATGTATAACGAAAGCTTTAATTGGCAAGAATGGCTACCTTATCCTTATTAAAACGTCACAAAATCCCGCACGCTAATTATCTATTTACTGTAATAAGGTGCTCTAAAGTTTTAATTTGAATACCTAACTAGCGCTTGTTTCAAATAAGGAAAAAGATGAACATTTCATGCCTTGTGATTATTTTTGTATGTATAGCAGCTAGCTACTTATTTTTTGTTTTTTTAATTTATAGGTTGCCTAAATCTCAACAGCAAAAACGTATTGAAGGGGAAGTTGTATTTGCCTTTATTAATGCAAATGTAAATTTTCGGGGGTTCTTTGAAACGATTATTTTAAGAAACAAAGTCATCCACTTAGTTAATAATAATGAGCATTTTTATATAAGTGCTAACGATTATAAAAAGCTCTGGACAATTAACCCACATAAATTATCTACAATGCACTGCACTTATAAGTTGAACTTAAACACTACACCTCTACTGTTTGGTGGGTATGGTTTATCTACGGTTGAAAATATGACAGAGATAGATAAAAAGCCAATAATAGTTAAATAAAGAGCCAGTTATATAATACTCATAAGTAGTTGTGAGCGGTTATTGGTGCTGGTGGATGTAGGCTAAGTGTTTTTGACGTGCAGTTTTTATTCACGTTGCAGAATACATAGGTATTACTTGGTCACAACACGTTGGCTAAATAGCAGTAATTTGAGGCGTTGAGAACACCTTACTCTAATCCATCAAAAGTAAATTCTATAAGCAAAGTAACTCAAGATTAATTTTATTGAATGGTGTAACTCATTTTTACTAATAAAATTTATAATGAGTCATTTAAAAACAGCCATTTTTTACAATTTTTCTTATCTTTAATAATCATCAAAGTCCTGTTTTATATGCGCTAGCGAGCAATACGTGATTGGTCGTTTTATCAACATTAAAAATCACTCGTTACGAGTAAAAATACTTGTTGGACTTGAATGTCTATTTTTCTTTTAATGCGCGGCACTAGCCGAGTCGGCATTAATTAAATAAAAGAGAAAGATAAATGAAAGAGACAACATCACTAGAACAAGCTCGTACGAGCTACAATGTTCGTCATTGGAGCCAAGGTTTTTTTGGTATTAATGATCAAGGTGATGTGTATGTTGCGCCCAAGGCTCATGCCCCAGAGCAAACCATTGCATTAACAGATATCGCAAAGCAACTACAAGATAAAGGTTTAAGCTTACCTGCTTTAGTTCGTTTTCCGCAAATTTTACACCATCGTGTACACAGCTTATGCGGCGCATTTAATACAGCGATTGAAAACTATGGTTACCCTAAAGACTACTTATTAGTTTACCCAATAAAAGTAAACCAACAACGTGAAGTGGTTGAAGAAATAGTAGCAAGCCAAGCACAAGTAGAAAAAAAGCAACTTGGTTTAGAAGCAGGCAGCAAACCTGAATTACTTACGGTACTAGCACTGGCTGAAAAAACCAGCGCTGTTATTGTATGTAACGGCTACAAAGATAAAGAATACGTTCGTTTAGCACTTATTGGCGAAAAGCTAGGTCATAAAGTGTATATCGTGCTTGAAAAGCTTTCTGAGCTAGACATGGTGCTTAGCCAAGCAAAAGAGCTTAACGTAAAACCACGCATTGGTATTCGTGTACGTTTAGCATCGCAAGGTAAAGGTAAATGGCAAGCGAGTGGCGGCGAAAAATCAAAATTTGGTTTATCTGCATCGCAAGTTTTGCATGTAGTTAATCGTTTAAAAGACGCAAACCAGCTTGATTTACTTCAGCTAGTACATTTTCACTTAGGGTCACAAATGGCGAACATTCGTGACGTACGTTTAGGTGTAAGCGAAGCTGCGCGTTTTTACTGTGAGCTACGTAAATTAGGCGCAGAAATTGATTGTCTTGATGTAGGCGGCGGTTNCTGTTGATTACGACGGCACGCGTAGCCAGTCGCATAACTCTATGAATTACAGCTTAGCTGAATATGCAAATAACATTGTGTACACCATTGGTGATACATGTAAGCAATATGAGCAACCAATGCCGACTATTATTTCTGAGTCGGGTCGTGCGCTTACAGCGCATCATGCTGTGCTTATTTCCAATGTTATTGGTACTGAAAGCTATACGCCAGAAGAGTTAGTAGCGCCAGCGGCAGATGCACCCCTTTTATTAAAAAATATGTGGGCATCGTTTGTGCAGTTAACTGATTTAACGGATGACCGTGCATTAATTGAAATTTATCACGACAGCCAAGGCGACTTAGCTGAAGCGCATAACCAGTTTGCATTAGGTTTATTAGACTTATCGCAGCGTGCGTGGGCTGAACAAATTAATATTCGTATTTGTTATGAACTTAACAAGCACATGGATAATAAAAACCGTTTTCATCGTCCTATTATTGACGAGTTAAACGTACGTTTAGCCGATAAGTTTTTTGTAAACTTCTCGTTATTTCAATCGCTTCCAGATGCATGGGGCATTGATCAAGTGTTTCCGGTATTGCCATTAAGTGGCTTAACTGAAGCACCAAAAAAACGTGCTGTATTACTTGATATAACCTGTGATTCAGACGGTGCACTTGAGCATTACGTAGATGGACAAGGTATTGAAAGCACATTACCAGTGCCAGAGTTTAGCGCTGATAAACCTTATTTAATGGGCTTTTTCTTGGTGGGTGCTTATCAAGAAATTTTAGGTGATATGCATAACCTGTTTGGCGATACGCACAGCGCGATTGTTAATATGGATGAGCAAGGCGTTGCAAGCATTACTGAGATAAACCAAGGTGACACTGTTGCTGATATGATGCGATATGTACATTTAGATGTTGAAAGTTTTCAGAAATCATATGAGCAGTTGGTAAGCGCAAAAATTGAAAAACACGAACAGCAAAGCGTTTTAGACGAGTTGCAAAGCGGCCTTGATGGCTACACTTATTTAGAAGAGTTATAAGCAATGTCGACTTTGTTTGGTCACGCAGATCACTCATTGTACTCAAATGGGATGACGTTTTTACGTCGTCCTATGGTGCAAAACATTAATGCAATTGACGCTGACGTAGTTGTTTTAGGCTTACCGTTTGATTTAGCGACATCGGGTCGCCCTGGTGCACGTTTAGGTCCTGATGCGATTCGTCGTGCGTCGGTTCATTTAGCATGGGAAGACACTAAGTACCCGTGGACGTTCCCGTTGTTTGAGCGCTTAAAAGTGGCAGACGCAGGGGACTTTACTTACCCTGTTGGCGATCCTGAGTATTTTACTGCGCAACTAGAAATGGCTGCTGAGCAAATACTTCGCCAAGGTAAAACGCTATTAGGTTTAGGGGGCGATCACTTTGTGACGCTTCCGTTATTACGTGCTCATGCAAAAATACATGGCAAAATGGCGCTGGTACATTTTGATGCGCACACAGATACCTATAGCAATGGCTCGCGATTTGATCACGGCACTATGTTTTACCATGCGCCAATGGAAGGGCTAATTGATGTTGAGCACAGTATACAAATAGGTATTCGTACCGACTTTGATCAAAGCAAACATGAGTTTGCTGTAATTGATGCAATGCAAGCTAACGATTTACATGCAAATGATATTGCAGCGCAAATACTTGAACGGGTAGGTGACCTACCTGTTTACTTAACGTTTGATATAGATTGTTTAGACCCTGCGTTTGCGCCTGGTACAGGCACTCCTGTTTGTGGTGGTTTAACGTCAGATAAAGTACTTAAAGTACTGCGTGCGCTAAAAGGCATAAACATGGTAGGTATGGATGTGGTAGAAGTATCACCGTCGTATGACCAAAGCGAGCTTACCGCTATTGCCGCAGCAACCATTGCGAGCGAATTACTGCATTTGTGGACGCATAAAAATAAGTACTAATTTTACAAATTAAGTACTACAAAAAAGGGTATGCGCAGGCATACCCTTTTTGCTCTTATAAGTTAGATTAATTTAAGTTCTTATTTTATTTAATACGGCAATTTCTTTTAACCATATAACGCTCAGCCCAATAAGAGGGAGGTTAGTGGTTACAGGGTTAAATGCTTCAATAAGCAATTGCGGCTGCATTATAACTACAGCAAATAAAAGCCCCACAAGCGCCAATATATTTAAAGCTACCAGGTGCTTATTTTTATAAAATACAATTAAACACAAGCCAAATATAATTTCGCCGACTCCTGCCGAACGCGTAATTAAATCAGACACTTCCTGTGAAAAACCAGCACTGCCAGTCATTAATTTTTCAAGCGGTGCAATATGATAAAGCTTTGGGAAAAAGCCATGATATATCCAACTTAAACTTACTATGTAACGAGCAAGTTGAATATAAAACGTGTTACTTTCTGGCATTATCAATACGCTCTTGTGCACTTGGATGGCTAGATAAGTACTCTAATAAGTTATTTACTTTTTCGAGGTGTTTGTTTTCGCTAGTATGACTTTCTTGCAGTGCTTCTATCGCATCAGCAAAGTCATTGCTTGAATACCCTAACAACTCCAATTGGGTGAGTGCAAAAGTATCTGCCTCGCGTTCCATATCACGTGAAAATCCTTGCTGAGCAAACGATGCACCTGTACCTAACGCTACTTCGGCAACACCTTCTAAATCACCAAATACAACCGCTAACACAATAGTACTTGCGGCAGATTGAGCTGTAATACGTACGCTATGTTGATGCACTACATGACCCATTTCGTGTAGTAATACCGCTTTTAAGGCATTGGGTTTATCGGCAAGTAAATTTGCCAAATCATCAGTAACCACTATACGACCATGGGGTAGCGCAAATGCGTTAGCACCAAAGCTGTCTGATTTATAAAACGATAACCTATAAACCGATTGATCAAGCGAAAGCTTATTAAGCATGTTTTTAAAATGTGCCTGTACTTTAGCTTGTTGCTCTGCGGGCAGCTCACTTGGGTCAAGCGCAATCTTTTTAATTAGTGTAAAACTTTGCTCCCCCATTTGTTCTACAACATTACGTGGCAGGGTATCAACACTGTAAACAGCAATGGCGGGTACGGCTTTATAAAGTACTAACCACATAAAGAGCGGTGTAAATATGACTGCGGCTAAAATTGCCCATTTACTTTTTCAAGGCGTTCCATTACGTGATGGTTATTTGCTTTAAATGGCCATCTGTAATTTACATCAAGAGGGATAAAACGACTGCCATCTTCAAAGTTTAGTTCGTCGGCAAGTCCGGCCATTCCCGAACTTAAATTAAGACTTGAGATTGCGTGGCGAGCTATAACGTGTTCATCGTTGATAATTTCAATGTGTGTGTCGCTAATAGTTGCAACACACACCTGATAATTACTCGATGCGATGGGGAAAAAATGTCCCTTTACATGCATGGTGAGCTCTTAAGTTAAAGAAAGGTCGATATCAAATACGTTTGCAGCTTCTTCAGCAAATGATGATTGCTGTTCTTGCGCGGTATCGATTAGGTTTAATGCGCCAGGATAAATAGTGACGTTAGTTACATCAGCGAGCATTTTTGATGTACGTACTTTTGTCCATGGGTATGCAAGACCTAAAGAAAATACAATAGCCAACATATTAGTTAATAGTAAAACAGCGAAAGGAACTGGTTTTAACTCTGATTTAAATGTAGCAACGCCTTCAAAATGGCTGTTATCAAAAATATGATTTCTAATAGCGGCATGCCATACAGCAGAAACAATGGCAATCATCAGCACATAGGCAATCATCATAAGTATAGATAGCATAAGCATTGCAGGGGAGCTTTCTAAATTTTGTTGATTTTCAACATCTAATAAATTGAGGCCAAATAACCCTAAAATCCCCATAAATACAACCATAGTGATAGAGCTCACCACAAAACATATAAGCGCTGTTAGGTAATAGGTTTCGCCTTTTAGGTTTACAGTAAGTGGTTTGTCGCCGTAACTAATGTTGCTATGGATATAGCTATCAATACGTTTTATAACATACGGCATTAATAAATAAAGTGTAAATATGCTGGCGATAGGCAAAAGTATAAAGTTAATAAAGGCTTCGCCGTAATTGCCTTTAAAAGCAAAACGAACATTACGATGGCGCGTCATGCGCATATTAAAACGTAAACCTTGATTAATAATCCACGGCATTAAAAATATAAAACCAAGAACAAAAAATAGACCTAATATAGGCATAAAGCTAATAGAAAATGTGTAAATAAAAAACACAATAACCGCTAAAATCCGACCTTTTAAAATCTGTATTGGAGTTGCTAGGTAGTCAAAGCTATGACCGTTTATACGAGTGTGACCGTAAAAATAGCGATGTGTGCGTACTTTAGCCCACGCTGAGTATATGCCAAGCGTAATAACGCTAAGTAATATATTTACAATCCAAATACCAAAAAACTCACCGCCTTTACCACTAAACTGCACTTTTCCACTAAAAATTGGTTCAGCTGGTTTATTTATTGATGAGGTTGTTTCAGAGGGGGTAGGGTGTATTGATTCCATTAAAATTATATCCATGTTTTTTTTTGTTAATTTACCTATTTTTAGTGCAAAATTCAATATTTATAATGTTTGTAGCTTTGCTGCAAGCACCAAAAATAGGCAGTGCATAGGTTTTTACACTCATTATTTAATACGCTCCATAAATAAATATTGTTACATGTCGTATTTTTAAACTTGCTTACCTTTTAATATTTAATTAAACAGCTATAAATAGAGTTAGTTGTATTATAAATATAACGTTATTAATTATGTATTAAGCGCGCCTAGGTACACTTAAGTAAGTTGATTTATATATCAAAATAATTAATTGTTACCGTTATAGTGCTGTAAGTTAAATGAAATTGTTGGTGCTTATCATCGTTAAAATAATATTAGGATACTTATTATGCTTCACGCGGTAGTTTTGGGGGGATTAGAATTTAGCCCGCTGATTGTTTATTTCCCAATTGCGTTTATTTTAACCGCGCTGACTCGTTTTGTTTTGCATCGATTAGATTGGCACGATCGTATTTGGAAAGTGGCTTGGTTTGAAGTGTCACTGTTTGTTTGTTACTTGGCACTCGCCGTCTATTTACTAAGTGGAAGATAAATTGAATGATTAAATATCTGCGTATTACTTTTACTATAGTGGTTGTTATAGCTGCGGTTTTTGCTGGGCGTTGGGTTTGGACAGACTACATGCATACTCCTTGGACGCGCGACGGTCGCATTCGAGCAGACATAGTTACAGTTGCTCCAGACGTTTCGGGTTGGGTCACAACTTTAAATATTAAAGATGGTCAAAACGTACAAAAAGGCGAAGTTCTTTTTAATGTTGATCAAAAGCGTTACCAAGCAGCGCTTGATAAAAGTAAAGCCAATACAGAAAATGCGCTATATACATGGGAACTTGCTAAACATAAATACGAAAGGCGTGTTGAGCTAAGCACCCAACAAGCAATAAGTGAAGAAACACTAGAATCAACACGTATTAACACCAAAATTGCCGAAGCAAATTATAACTTAGCTAAAACAGAGCAAACAATTGCGCAATTAAATGTTGATAGAACGCAAATAGTTGCACCTGCATCGGGGCAAATAATTAATCTGAATTTACGCCAAGGTAACTATGTAGCTCAAGGCACCCCTGTGTTTGCTATCGTGCGGTTAGATTCGTTTTACGTAACGGGTTACTTTGAAGAGAGTAAAATACCGCTTATTTATCCTGATCAAAAAGCTAAAATAGCGCTTTTAAGTGGTGGTAAGCAATTAACAGGGCATGTAGTGAGTGTAGGTAAAGCAATTGCAAATACGAATACACAAAGTAACGGACAACTTTTACCGCAAGTGCAACAAACATTTAATTGGGTGCGCTTATCGCAACGTATTCCTGTTGATATTAAATTAGACACACTACCCGAAAATATTCAGCTTAGTGCAGGAATGACCGCCACAATACATCTCGCTACACGTTAAGGGGAAGACTGTGGGCGTTGTATTACAAAATTTGTTTTTTCCTAAAAAGCAGTCAATCATTTTCGCGATTAAAGGCGTTATAGCCATGGTAATGGCGCTTACTATTGCTATGTGGCTTAATCTTGAAAGACCTTATTGGGCGCTAGTCTCGGCTATATTTTTGCAATTACGCCCGCAAAGCGGATTGGTTATTGAAAAAGCAATTTGCCAAATAATAGGCACCATAGTGGGTGGTTTATTTGGCATATTGCTTTTAACTCAGCTAATTCTTTACCCTTATTTAGCGCTCGGTGCACTTGCATTATGGTTGGGGGTAAACTCTGCGTTATCGGCAATGGTACGCCAAGCAAACTTTGTTTATGCGTTTGCTATGGCAGGNCAGCCGCTATTATTGTACTTTTAGTCATGGTTACTCCGGCAATGGTAAGCAGTCAAAGCATATTTGATATTGCACAAGCGCGCGTGAGTGAAATAGTAATAGGCTCAATATGTGCAGGCCTTGTGAGCCATTTATTTTGGCCTGTAAAAGTTAAACACTTACTGCAAGTTCAAGCGCGGTCGGTTATAAATCAAACGTTAGATTATTTAGTAACTGAGCTTGATTCTAAAGGCTCGCACGAAAATCGTCATCAACAAATAGATGGCATTATGGCAACGTTAGGATCTATAAACGAAGACTCTAGCGCAGTAAGGTACGAAGGACCAAAAGGTCCAGGGCGCTCGCGTGCTGCAAATCAATTGTCGCAAAAAGTACTTTCTTTACTGGCTTCAATTCAAATAATTGGTCGTCTGCAACGAAACCACGCAGACCTCATTACTCCTACATTAGGCAAATTAATAAGTAAACTTAAACACATATTCGCGCAAATTAAAGAATCTGACGATTTTGATTACTGCGCCGAACAAGTTAAAACACTGCGTAAAGAGCTAACCGACTATAGAGCAAATACGGTGTGTGATTCGCCATTTGAATCTCACATGCTCAATGTGAGCTTAGAAGTAGCAGCCGACTTAACAATTTTACTACGCGCATACAGAGCTTTAGAACAACGCGATAAAACATTATTAAATGCACCCAGTATGCTTACATATCGTGACCCATTAGCTGGCATTATAGTTGGATTTAGAACTGCTTTGGTGTTCTCTATCGGCGCATTTATTTGGATTAATACAGGTTCTTCAGCTGCATTATTAATTATGATTTTACCCGTAATATTTTCGATAATGCTGGCGCGAATACCCTTGGCAATTTTACAGGTGGTCATTAAACGCTTATTGGCAGGTATAATTGTTGCTACTTTTGTGACTATTTTTTATGCGCTAAATTTACTATCGCAAAGTGGTGGGCAATTAGAAATATTATTGCTTGTTTTAGCCGGTCCGTATTTTTTGGGTTTGCTGCTGCTCGCAGATCAACAAACGCTGCCATACGGCTTAGGGTTTTGTATTCCATTTACTATTTTGGTTAGACCAAGCACGGACATGAGCCTAGCGTTTTCAATTGATTATACACTTAGTTCTGCAATCGCTATTTTTGCTGGCGTGAGTATTTTATTTTGGATTTTTCAGTTATTTACAGGACCAAGTGTTCAGTTACTTGTTCATCGTGTTTTTAAGGCTACTTATAAAGATTTACTCGAAATAAATACCCATCAAACTCCGAGTATTTGGTACAACCGCCGTATGGCAGATAGGTTAATACGTTTAACTAATTACGATCAGGGTTCACACTCACGCGCTATTACCGATTTGGCTCTAACCGGTCTAAACTTAGGGCATGCCTCAGTGCGATTAAAATCAATTTGCGAAAACCTTGCTGGTGACACAAAGCTAAAATACCTAAATGAGTGGCAACGCACGTTGGCTGATGCATTTATGCTGGCTACCAAAGGTAAGTTTGATGAAAACTTTAAGCAAGCGTCTGATAATCTTTATAACGAATTAGCCGCATCTGTTGGTGATTCAAACCAATTAGAGGCAATAAAAGGGATGTTTATTCGTATTAATCTGACCTTTGAAAGAAGTGCCAGCAAGATAAATTAACCCTATTCACTGCTTTTCGAGTTCAGATGTTATAACGAAATCTGTTATACTTGATGGACAATTTTATGGGGCTGTTATGATTTCAAAAAACCAACTCAAACTTATTCGCCAACTTGGCCAAAAAAAGTACCGAAAGCAATATAATCAATACCTTGTACAGGGTGAAAAAAACGTACTTGAGTTATTAAACAGCCCATTAAATGCGGTTAATATTTTTGCTACTGATGAATTTATAAATGCGTACCAAGGTGAGTATCAGCACACTAATTTTATTGAAGCGGATGAAGAGACCCTCACTAAAGCAAGCACATTAGTTAGCAATAATGCAGCCATTGCTATTGTTGATATGCCAAAGGCGGCTTTACCACAAGCAAATGGCTTAATACTCGCGCTTGATGGCGTATCTGATCCTGGTAATTTAGGCACTATAATTAGAGTAGCCGATTGGTACGGTATTAAACATATAGTAACTAGCACCGACAGCGCAGACGCTTACAACCCTAAAACAATTAGCGCCACAATGGGCTCATTTGTAAGGGTATCGGTAAGCCAAGTAGATTTACCTGATTACTTACAGTCTTTAAATTTACCTGTTTACGGTGCTTTTTTAGATGGACAAAGTGTACATAAAACCCAATTTACGGGCTCAGGCGTTTTACTAATGGGCAGTGAGTCGCATGGTATACGCGAGACATGTGCAAATTTAGTTACCAATAAAATAACCATTCCCGCTTTTGGTGGTGCAGAGTCACTTAATGTTGCAATGGCGACTGGTATCATTTTAGATAACTTTAAACGACAAGCTTAATCTATTAGTAAATTATGGGTTAAATTGTTTATGGCAAATAACAATAATAAATTGGTAATAACAATAAGATGCGCTTAAGCACTATTAAATTAGCGGGCTTTAAATCGTTTGTAGAGCCCACTAAAATTCCATTTCCTGATCAAATGACGTGTGTTGTAGGCCCTAATGGCTGTGGCAAATCTAACGTTATTGATGCAGTACGATGGGTGCTAGGTGAAAGCTCTGCAAAAAACCTGCGTGGCGATGCCATGACCGACGTTATTTTTAATGGTTCAACTAATCGTAAAGCCATATCGCAAGCTTCTGTAGAGCTTGTTTTTGATAACGATAAAGGTAACTCTTCAAACACATTTGCTGATCGAAACCAAATTGCGATTAAGCGCTTAGTAACGCGCGACGGGCTATCGCTGTACTTTTTAAATGGCAGTAAATGCCGTAAGCGCGATATTACCGATATATTTTTAGGCACCGGTCTTGGTCCGCGTAGTTACGCGATTATTGAGCAAGGGATGATCTCGCGCTTAATAGAAAGTAAACCACAAGAATTACGCGTATTTTTAGAAGAAGCTGCTGGTGTTTCTAAATACAAAGAGCGCCGCCGCGAAACACAAACACGCATTAAAAGCACCCGCGAAAACCTTGAGCGTTTGTTAGATGTGCGTAAAGAGCTGCAAAGCCAGTTAGATAAATTGGCTGTGCAGTCGGTTGATGCAAAAAAATACCGTGAGTTAAAAGCGCAAGAACGCACATTAAAAGGGCAAATTGCGGTTTTAAAATGGCAAAAGTTACACCAGCAGCAACTTGAAAAAAGCACTCTAATTAAAAAACTGAACGATCAAATTTCGTTTTTTAAAACCGCTAACTCAGGGCACGACGATGTACTTGCAAGCTTAGAAGGGCAAGTACAAGCTCAGCAAGATAAACTAAGCGACGCACAGCACCAGCAACATGTAATACACACCGAGCTTACCCGCGCTGAGCAACAGCAAATAAATGTAAAGCAACAAATCCAAACGCTTAAGCTAAATTTAATTAAATTACAGCTACGTCAAACTCAGAGTACTGAGATTAAAACGCAGCAGCAAATTGTGTGTGAACAATTAAATGAAACCCTTCAAGAGGCAAGTGAAAACGCGTTAATGTGCGAAGAGCAAGTTAGGAAGTTAACGCATGAGCTTGAGGAATTATTAGCACTTAAGCAGCACCGCTATACCCATTGGCAAACTTTGAGTGAGCAACAACAACAACTCAATAATAATGCACAACTGCATAGCAGTCAGCTTAAACAAACTCAACAGCAAATAAGCCACGTTAACGAGCAACGTAATCAGTTAAATGCGCAGCTTACTGAGCTACAAAGTAGCGATGTAGAACAGCAATTAACGCAGCAAACACAGCAAACACAAGTATTAACTCAAGAGCTTGCCATTAAACAAACTGGGCATACACATTGTAGCGCTGAGCTTGAAATACAAAACGCGCTTGTTAATAACGCACAAAAGAAGCACTCGATACTTACTCAAAAAGTAAATGAGTTAAAAGCCAGTATAACGGGGCTTAAAAGTACATTAGGACTTGATGAAGAAACCTCTAATGCTAATGGGTTGTTTAGTCAGTTAAGTGTTAAAGAGGGTTTTGAGCATTTAATAGAGCAGGCACTTAAATCGTTAGAGCACTTAAATGTAAGTGAGCAGCAAGCTGATAATAGTGTGTGGCCAATTAGTGGTAAGCACATTGCTGAAAATAGCTTAGCGGCGTTCATAACAAGCGGTATTTATCCAGATCATTTAACGCGTATTGCTTATAGCGAGAGCGGTGATTTAACGCTGTTAAATGATGATTTTTATATAGCTGTTATGGATAAAAACGGTGCAATGCATGGTCGTAACTGGCATGTAAGTGCTGATCGTAACGCAGAAAACTCATTACTTTTAAAACATAAGCAATTGCAGGATAAAGCTCAGCAGTTAATTGATGCCGAGGATGAGCTACAACAAGTAACATTAACGCTTGATGGGAATACAGCTCAGCAAGCGAAGTTAACTAACGAGCAAAGTGAGCTAAAAGAAGCGATACATCAGTTAGCGCAAAATATAGCGGTAGCCAGTACACGAAGCGACATGCTTAAGCAGCAAGTAGCGCAATTTAAGCTGCAATTAGAAAAACTACAGCAACAAAAACAGCAATTAACCACTGCGCTTTTGCAATTAAATACCGTGCTTGATGAGCAAACAGAGCAATTTGACGTTTTTAATGATCAGCAACTTAGCTTAGCGGATGAGCTAGACGCTGCAAATAGCCTGCGCTCACAAAGTGATAAAAGTTATAGCGAAGCATTAAGCATGCTTGAGCAATATAAAACACAAGCGCATAGAGCAACGCTTACTGAACAAAAAGCACGCAGTGAATGGCAGTTAAGCAAAACTAAATTGACCCATGCAGAGCAAGAGCATATTAGTGCATTTGAAGGTGCACAAGAATTACTCAATGAAATAGAAGAGCTGCTTATACCAGAGCAAGAGCTTAGCGATAAAATAACGCAGTTTTTAGCGCAGCATCAAAAAGGTGAGCAAGCCTTGGTATTACTTCAAAAAGAATTAATTCAAGCTAAAGAAAGCTTAAACACCAAGCAAATAAGCCTTAAAAATTCACAAGGTGAGCTGGTGGGCTTGCAAGAGCAGCATCAAAAGTTAACAATTGAAGAACAAAGCTTGCTTATAAAAGCACAGGCTGCGCTTGAGCCATTAGAAGAGCTAAAGCAAAGCTTAAAAACGATACTTGATGAATTACCAGACTCACTAAGTTTAAGTGCAGCGCAAAATCAGTTAACCGGATTTACTAATCAGCTAGAAAAATTAGGCGCAGTAAACTTAGCGGCAATTGAAGAATTTGATTTAGCTAAAGCACGCAGTGATTATCTTGATAATCAATTAGATGACTTAACAAAAGCGCTAAGTACGCTTGAAGGTGCAATTCGTAAAATTGATAGTGAGACTAAAACACGCTTTAAAGCCACCTTCGATCAGGTAAATGAAGACTTTGCAGAGCTATTTCCTAAAGTTTTTGGTGGTGGTAGTGCGTATTTAGAATTAACCAGTGACGATTTACTCGAAAGTGGTGTTAGTATAATGGCACGACCACCAGGCAAAAAAAATTCAACAATACATCTGTTAAGTGGTGGAGAAAAAGCGCTGACCGCATTATCATTAGTGTTTTCTATATTCAGGCTCAATCCAGCTCCTTTCTGTATGCTGGACGAAGTAGATGCGCCATTAGATGATGCCAACGTAGTACGTTTTTGCCGTTTGGTTGAAGAAATGTCACAATCAGTGCAGTTTATTTATATTAGTCATAATAAAATTGCGATGGAAATGGCTGGCAGGTTAACAGGTGTAACTATGGCAGAACCAGGTGTATCACGTATGGTTGCTGTAGATATTGAACAAGCAGTGCAACTTGCACATGTATAATTTTTATAGAAAGTGTATTATTTTAAGTAATACATGGGTCTAGGCATAACAAATAATAAAAGGTGAGGGGATGGCCGAACAATTAAGGTGGGTTTTAATCATTATCAGTGTAGTAGTCATTGGTGGCTTACTTATACATGGTCTATGGTCAGTTAGAAAAAAAGACCGCCCAGAAGTATCAAATGATGAACGGGTTGAACCGTCGCAAGAAAGTGCGCCGATCAAATCACACTCTCCTCGTGTTAAAGCTGAGGTGAAAGAGCCTGAGATAAACCAGCGTGATGAGCCACAATTTGGTGAGTTAAACTTCGATACCAATGAGCCACAAATAGAAATAGATGTGCCAGAAACGCCAATTGAAGACGACCTAACGATTGTTGATGAGCCAGCAGAAGTTGTTGAGCAAAGTGATGGTGAGAAGCCTGCGGCTATGTCTGACTTTGTGATAGTACATATTCAAATGCCTGATGGACTTAGTATGCAAGGTAGTAAATTATTACCTGCAGTAAATACATTAGGCTTTAAGTACTCTGAAGAAGGCTTTTTTAATCGACATATTGACCCAGCTGGGCAAGGTCCTGTTTTATTTAGACTGGTAAATATGTACAACCCAGGCACGTTCGATATTGATAATATGGAACAATTTAGTACCGCTGGGGTTAGCTTATTTATGACATTACCGTGTGAAGGTGATGGCTTAGCTGCATTTAACATGTTGCACAGCGCAGCTAAAAAGCTTAGCGATGAATTTGGTGCACAAATTTTAGATGCTGAACGCCAAGAAATGACAGTAGACCGTATTCGTCTTTATGTTGAACAGGTTCGTGCATTTTCTGCGTAATTAGCGCACAAGTTATATTTTGTAAGCCACTGGGCGTTGACTCGTCAAAGTGGCTTTTTTTATGTTTTTTTGAGGTTTAAATGTCTAGCAGCATTAGTGAGCAAATTAATCATTTTCGTACCATATTAGAGCAACACAATTACAATTATTATGTACTCGATACTCCCAGTATTCCCGATTCCGAATACGATAGATTATTACGTGAACTAAGTGCTCTGGAAAACGAACATCCAGAATTTTTAACGGCTGATTCACCTACTCAAAAAGTAGGTGGAGCTGCGTTAAGTAAATTTGAGCAAGTTGCGCATCAAGTGCCTATGTTATCGCTTGATAACGCGTTTAGTGAAGAAGAATTCACTGCGTTTAATCGCCGTATAAAAGAGCGTTTAATGAGTACTGATGAGCTTACTTTTTGTTGTGAGCCAAAACTTGATGGTTTAGCTGTATCAATTATTTATCGCGATGGTGTGCTTGTACAAGCAGCGACTCGAGGTGATGGTTTTACTGGTGAAAACATTACTCAAAATGTAAAAACAATTCGTAATGTACCGCTTAAGTTACGTGGCGATTATCCGAAAGAGCTTGAAGTGCGTGGCGAAGTATTTATGGATAGCGCAGGTTTTGACAAACTAAATACTGAAGCAGAAAAGCGTGGCGATAAAGTATTTGTTAACCCACGTAATGCAGCAGCCGGTAGCTTACGACAACTCGACTCTAAAATTACCGCTAAGCGCCCACTCATGTTTTACGCATATAGCACTGGGCTTGTTGCCGATGGCAATATTCCCCAGGATCATTATCAGCAATTAGAAAAGTTGACTGATTGGGGTTTACCTCTGTGCCCAGAAACAAAATTAGTTGAAGGTCCAAAAGCCGCGCTTGAGTACTACAGCGATATTTTAACGCGCCGTAGTTCACTTAAATACGAAATTGATGGCGTAGTAATAAAAATAAATGAAAAAGCCCTACAAGAGCGTTTAGGCTTTGTGGCTCGTGCTCCTCGCTGGGCTATTGCGTATAAGTTTCCGGCGCAAGAAGAAATAACACAATTGTTAGATGTTGAGTTTCAAGTGGGTCGTACGGGGGCAATTACACCGGTTGCTCGTTTAGAGCCTGTTTTTGTAGGTGGCGTGACGGTATCAAATGCAACGCTTCATAATGGCGACGAAATCGCGCGTTTAGGTGTAAAAGTGGGTGATACGGTTATTATTCGCCGTGCAGGAGACGTGATCCCGCAAATAACACAAGTCGTGCTTGAGCGCCGACCTGATGATGCACGCGACATAGCGTTTCCTATAACGTGCCCAATCTGTGACTCCCACGTTGAAAAAGTCGAAGGCGAAGCCGTAGCGCGTTGTACTGGTGGACTTGTATGTCCTGCACAGCGTAAACAAGCAATTAAACACTTTGCATCGCGCAAAGCTCTCGATATTGATGGTCTTGGCGATAAAATTGTTGATCAGCTTGTAGACAGAGAACTTATAAAAACACCCGCTGATTTATTTATATTAAAACAAGGGCATTTTGAGTCTCTTGAGCGTATGGGACCTAAGTCAGCTAAAAACTTGGTAACAGCACTTGAAGAAGCTAAAGGAACTACGCTTGCGAAGTTTTTATACTCACTAGGTATTCGTGAAGCCGGGGAAGCAACAGCACAAAATTTAGCTAATCACTTTCTAACACTTGAAAATGTAATAAATGCCAGCATTGATAGTTTAACGCAAGTAAGTGATGTAGGCGAAATAGTAGCGGCTCATGTTCGTGGCTTTTTTGATGAAGAGCATAATTTAGCTGTTGTAAATGCACTTGTAGAGCAAGGTGTAAATTGGCCACAACTGAGTGCGCCTTCAGAAGAAGAACAACCACTTGCTGGGCTTACTTATGTGCTTACTGGTACGCTAAATACACTAAATCGTAATGATGCAAAAGCACGTTTGCAACAATTAGGTGCTAAGGTGTCAGGTAGTGTATCTGCTAAAACTGATGCATTAGTGGCAGGCGAAAAAGCAGGTTCAAAACTAACTAAAGCGCAGGACCTAGGTATAGACATACTAACTGAAGACGAATTAATAGAACTGCTTATAAAGCATAATGGTTAGGTAAATAACAATGAGCCGATACGGACCAGAATATTGGGATAAGTATGGAAGTTATCGTACACCCATCGCATTTCATTTAAGTGTATTGGTACTATTGCGCTCTTATTTTATTTGGGTTATTGCGGCGTTAAGTCGCCGACCTGAACTGGATTTAATGTCGTTATTTTTTAAAAATAAAAATGACTTTTTTATCGCAATAGCGATTGGAAGTATTGCAATAATACCGACTATTTTATTTTGTTTACGCAGACCACGAGATTCACACAGTGCGAGCGACAGGTTAGAAAAAATATGGCGACATATGCGCTGGCCTCTTATTTTATGTGCAGTTGTTGATTTAACATGGTTAAGTGTTCAAGCAGCGCATAGCCATTATCGATTTTCATCATTTTTAGCAGTACAAATGATGATTGTTTTATGGGTATTATGGTATTTGGTGAAAAGCCGCTATTTAACAGTGTTTTTTAATGATTGGCCTGAGCCGACAGAAAAGGCATCAGAAGAAAAAAAGCGACTTAAAAGGGATTAGTTGTGGACGCCGTAAATAAAAAAATAGCGATAGCTATATCGATAATAGGCTTTGTGCTTATTATTTTAATGATTAGCACTGAGCTTTTAGAGTTTATGTGGTTTAAAGCGTTATTTGGGTTATGGGTATTTGTTTTTTGCTCAAGCGTTTATAGGTTAACGCCTTTATTTAAATCAAGAAACAGGTTAGAGGATTTTATTCAGCGAGACGCCCAACACTTATTACTTTTTAGTTTGATGGGATTTTTTGATAAAAAGCACGGTCCAGATTGGCTCATCATTGAAAGTATTGAGCGTATAACGATTAAAGACGACGAACTAATAATACACAGTAATAACGAGCGTCAATTTAGTGCTAGTTTACCGGCTAAAAAAGTTGAACTAGACACATTTTTAAAACGTATTCTTACCGATTCTGAAAAACAAACCATTACATTTGATTAAGCCAATTTATGCCTATTCGATAATGTAATGATTAGTTGGGTATTAATATAGCGTTGGTTTATTAAGCCAAGCTTTATTTTACTCTTGTCACATTTGGTTATAACTAACCAACTATTCAATGAGGCTGTTATGTTGAAATGGAATGATGTTATTAATTTTGCCAATAATGGCAATCCTACGCCAGCTCAAAAGGTTGTTAAAACCGACCAGCAATGGCGAGAAGTACTTTCTGAAGACGAATACTACGTAACACGTAAAAAGGGCACTGAACGCCCTCACAGCTCTGGTAGCTGCACATTATTAGAACCGGGTAAATACGCATGTATTTGTTGTGATAACTTGTTGTTTGATGCAGATGAGAAGTTTGATAGTGGTACGGGATGGCCTTCATTCACACAGCCAGCAACGATAGAAGCTATCGGTTACATTAGCGATATGAGCCATGGCATGGAACGTGTTGAAGTTGTATGTAATGTTTGTGATGCACATTTAGGACATATTTTCCCTGATGGACCATTACCTACAGGCTTACGATATTGTGTAAATGCACTGTCGATGAAAAAGCTTTAATACCACGTTTGTTACTTGGGGTTAGAGGTTGTACTAAGGTCTAGTCCCATTTCTTTTGCTGTATGTAAAATCTTATCTAAACGCTGCGTCTGTTCGCTTTGTAACTGAGCTTTATTAAGCAGGGCGTAGCATCTTTTAGCAAGTTCTGTATTAAATGAGTTACCTTGCTGTTTAGTCGAATCAAATAAACACTGTAGTAAATTAAGCGCGATGCTTGCATTGCGAGGCATGACTCTAAAAGCTTGTGTAAAGGCTTCTAATGCAGTGCTGAGTTGCCCTTTATTAAATTGATTTACAGCATGATTATTAAGTTCTTTCGGACCCATTTTAATATCGCGACGTTCACTTTGTTGCTGCTGAATATAACGTAAATAGGTGGTGTCGCTAACGACAGGGTGCCTCTCACAATGACTAATTATTTGAGTAAATAAATTCTGTGCTTTTTGATGAAAGCCTAACTCGTGGAACGCTTTAGCTTTATCGAGTGCGCCATCAACAGAGCGAATATGCGTGTCGTCATCGTCGAGTTGTTCAATTAGTTTTTTTGCTTTTTTATGTTCATCTTTTAAATAATGTAATCGTGCATTAAGTACATCAATTTGCGCCTGATTAGCATTGTTAGGAAACTGCTTTTTTAAATCATTAATGTATTGATTAGTTTGTCTAGAAATTCGTTGTATTTGGTCTGTTTGATCTGTTGTTAACGCAAAATCGATACCAGCACGGGCTGCATTTAAATACACGTCGGGGTGGTCATGTATTGAATGTTTTGCATAACTAGCGATATCTTTTTGTGTAAGATAGCTTTTTTCGTAATCGTGATTAATAAGCGACACATTACTTAGTGATTTTTGACGAGAAATATTACGCGGAGCAATATTAACGGCTTCACTTAAAAACTCTTGAGCTAGTTCAAACTGATTTAGCTTTATTTCTAATTGCCCTAATAAATCAAGTGCTACTAAACGTGTCTCTTGGCGCTCTAGCATTGTTTTAAGCATACGCTGCGCTAAAATATGTTCATTATTTGCAATTAAAGCTTCAACTAACCCTACCTTTGCCCAAGCAAATTTTTGAATATCGAGAACCGATTTAAAAAAACCTTTCGCATCTTGATTTCTATTTAAACGAAGTAGGGCGTCGCCCTTTAAGCGTAATAAAATTGGGCTGTAGTTATTGTTTTTTTTATCAAGCGCCGTGTCTATATATTTAATTGCTTTTGAATCATTACCGTCATCAATAAGTGCGTACACTGTTTGTAGGTCGTGCTTTCTTTTTAAAATTCGCTCAATACGAGTTTTAAGTTCTTGTACTGTAAATGGTTTTACTAAAAAATCGTCAGGCTGTAATTCAAGTACGCTGTGCACAAGAGAGCCGCTTGTTTCAGCAGATATAAAAATAAAGCCAGTAGAGTGCTTAATTAAATGCTTAACACGTAGTTCTTCATAAAGTTGATAGCCGTCTTGTTGCTTGTTTAGATTAAATGAGCAAACAATTAAATCAAATTCTTCACTTAAGCAGTGCTCTTTTGCTGAGCTTGCATGATCGGCAAAGCGCAACTGCCGAAAGCCTAGTCTTTCTAGCGATTGTTTCATATAGCTTTGAGCAAGCGGTTGCTCCTCTACTATAAGTATTTTGGCTTTTGAATAGATCTTAGTTGGCATTGGCTTAAGCGTTATTATATTTAACACAGACTATAATCAACAGTTTAACTGCTTACAAGGGAATTTAAATGATAGCTGTATTTATTAGGTACTTAATTTTGCCTAATACGTTTATATGGTTAAAAAAGTCCGGTTTTTAACATCAGTTTTAAATGCAATACAAGCAAGGCTGGTAGCACATAACTGTGGATATTTAATTTTAGTTAAAGATTATTACAGGCGAAGTAAAAATATTTATATATGGAGCGGTTGGGGTTTTGATATGCAAGTAGCTACTCATAAATTATAAACATAATTATTTTAAGAGAAGATATTTAATAGTTTGTATACTGAGATTAATATTAATTTAAGATTATTTATAAGAAGGGTGTTTTACAGTTTTATACGTAGTGGTTAGTACTAGACTTGGCGACTTTATTTAACTCTCGCCTTTATTTGTAAAAAGTGGCGATGTTATTTTACTTATAGGTGAGCTAATTTATATGTGGTGGGTGATACTGGACTTGAATTAGTGACTCTCGCCTTTATTTGTAAAGAGTGGCGATGCTATTTTATTTATAGGTGAGCTAATTTATATGTGGTGGGTGATACTGGACTGGAGCCGTTGACTCTCGCCATTACTTGTAAAGAGTGGCGATGCTATTTT
>NZ_AUTQ01000141.1 GCF_000498095.1 Pseudoalteromonas sp. TB64 | reverse complement strand
TAACCTCGCTTACCTGTATTTCTAGAAAGCTCTCTTGAAATCGTAGATTGCGATAAATTAGTTAGCTCAGCAATACTTTGTTGCGTAAAACCACTTTTCTTTAGAACGGCGATCTGGCATCTTTGCGCATAGGTCAGTTGTTTGTAATGTCTCATTGTAAAATCTCTTGCCGGAGAAAAAGCAGTTAGCTTATGAGCAACTGACCACTTAATCTAGCCAAAACAAGTTATGCACTTACAATTTGAATCTAGGTTATAAAAAACACACAGGAAACATTTTTAACTTAACAATCAATAATTTAAAATGATAATAAAAAATGAACTATATTTACATTATTGTTTTTGAACAAAAAAATCTAATATCGTTAATTAATATCATTGTATGTATCTATCCCCCATTATAATGTTAAATAATATTAAATAAGATTTAAAAGATAAACTTTTCTATTTATTAGATAAATAAGAAAAATGAACCTATACTGCACTTGAAATCAATATCTAAATAAAAAATAGGAACAACATATGAAAAAGCTATCTGTAGCAGTAGCAATATGTGCAGTTTTAGCATCTAGTTATGCTAGTGCTGAAGTAAAAATCAATGGTTTTGCATCAATTGTAGGCGGTAAAAGTCTGGATAGTGACCGGACTTTATACGATTATGATGATGATATTTCATTTAAAAACGAAAGCGTTTTTGCATTACAATTATCGGCAGATTTACATGACAAACTAACTGCAACAGCACAAATTGTAGCTCGAGGTGAAAACGATTTTGACGCTGAATTTGAATGGGCTTATGTTACTTACGAGTTCAGTGATGAGCTACAGTTAAGCGCAGGTAAAATGCGTGTACCATTTTACAAATATTCTGACTTTTTAGATGTAGGCTACGCATATCGCTGGGTTCGCCCGCCAAAATCAGTATATGGCATTCCATTTTCAACATATGAGGGTCTTAGCTTAGTTTATAGCTCTCAATTAGGAGATTGGGACTCTACTTTACAAGGGTTCTATGGTGCTTTTGATGGGGATATTGATGTATTCGGAAATGATTTACCAGCAGAGTTAACTAATTTTGGTGGTGTAAACTGGAGCTTATCTTACGATTGGTTTAGCGCTCGTGCAGCATACATTGTAGCCGA
>NZ_AUTQ01000140.1 GCF_000498095.1 Pseudoalteromonas sp. TB64 | reverse complement strand
CATCGATTAGCAAAGGGGCTGCATCTTCATCCATTGTAACTGAGTCTGCATTAGCGATAGGGCTATCGTTTACCGGTGTTATTGTAATAGATAAAGCTGTAGAGCTTGTACCACCGTTACCATCACTTACAGTATAGGTAACTGTTGCCACGCCATTAAAATTGGCATTGGTTGTATATTGAATTTTATTACCAACTACCGATACAGATCCTATATCAACTGATGCAGCACTTATGGTGAGGTTATCACCATCAGGGTCAGAGTCATTGGCGAGTACATCGATTAGCAAAGGGGCTGCATCTTCATCCATTGTAACTGAGTCTGCATTAGCGATAGGGCTATCGTTTACCGGTGTTATTGTAATAGATAAAGCTGTAGAGCTTGTACCACCGTTACCATCACTTACAGTATAGGTAACTGTTGCCACGCCATTAAAATTGGCATTGGTTGTATATTGAATTTTATTACCAACTACCGATACAGATCCTATATCAACTGATGCAGCACTTATGGTGAGGTTATCACCATCAGGGTCAGAGTCATTGGCGAGTACATCGATTAGCAAAGGGGCTGCATCTTCATCCATTGTAACTGAGTCTGCATTAGCGATAGGGCTATCGTTTACCGGTGTTATTCTAATAGACAATATTGCAGAGCCTGCACCACCGTTACCATCACTCGCAGTATACGTAACTGTTGCTACGCCATTAAAATTAGCATTGGCTGTATACTGAATTTTATTACTGACCACCGATACTAAACCAGTATCAACAGACGCTGCACTTATAGCAAGGCTGTCGCCATTAGGATCGGTATCGTTGGCTAATACATCAATTAGCAACGGAGCTGCATCTTCGTTTATTGTGACTGAATCGCTATTTACCACAGGCGGGTTATTACTCGATGTTGTAATAATAGTAACAGATACAGTACTTGACGCATTACTTACACCATCAGTAATGGTATAGCTGATTACTTCGACTCCTGAAGAGTTTAAAGCAGGTGTGTAAGTGAGCTTATTATTAGTAACAACTACACTGCCTCTCGCAACCGTAGCAGAGACAATTGTTAAATTGCTCCTTTCAATATCACTATCATTGGCAAGTACATCAATTTCAACAGGTGAATCTGCACTCGTAGTTACAGAATCAGCATTGGCAATAGGGGCATCGTTAACGGGTGTAACAGTAATAGTTACTGTGGCTGTTGTATCATTTGCACCAACTGTACCAACCGTAAATCCGTCAGTAATTGTGTAAGTTAGTACTATTTCACCTGAAAAGTTAGCGGGTGGTGTAAATTCAATTTCTCCATTAACAATAGCCACTTCACCAACGGTACTTTCTATAGTAGAAATAGTAATTGCATCGCCATCTGCATCAGTATCATTAGCTAATACATCAATTAATGTAGCTGAGCTGTCTTCTTCTAAAGTAAATTGATCGTCATTTGCACTTGGGAAGGTATTTACTCCGCTTTCACTTAATATTACTTGAGCGGTTGCGGTTAAACCTTGATCGTTCGAGACTGAATAAGTAAAGCTATCTACACCAACAAAATCTAAATTCGGTTGATAAGTAAAAGAACCATCAATATTTAATGTTAGTTCGCCATTTTGAGTCGTAGTAATAGCGGTGGTATTAACAAAAAGATCGCCAGGCTCAATATTAAAATCGTTAATTAGCAGACCATTTTGCACTGTCGCTTCAAATAATTTATTTCTGCTAAATTGATACGCATCATCTTGTGCTACAGGGTTATCAGGCTCACTGTTTATTATTAAAGTCACCGTTGCAATTGCAGTCGCGCCCTGAGAGTCGATTGCTCTATATTGAAATTGATCCACACCATTAAAGTTAGCATCGGGTATATAACTAAAGCTGCCATCAATCGCCAATAATAATTGACCGTGGATAGGAGCAACAATAAAATCTTCATCAACAGAAAAACTATCATCATTAGGGTCTGTGTCGTTGCTCAATACGCCATTAGCGGCTGTAACAACTAATGTATTATCTTCACGTAAACTGTAGCTGTCGTTTGTGGCAATAGGCGCTATGTTAGTGTTTGAACTTACAATCGTTACGCGGGCAACTGCTTGTGCACCCTCAGTATCAATAATTCTGTATTGAAAGCTATCTTCCCCTTGCATGTTTTGCTCGCCTTGATATTCAAAGCTACCGTCTTCAAAAAGTGTTAATTCTCCTCGCTCAGGCTCGCTAACAGGGGTTGTATCTACAATTAAGCTATCTAGATCAATATCACTATCGTTGATCAATAAACCAGGCGATAAAACAACTAAGCTTCCATCATTTGCAATACTATAAATATTATCAAGTGCAACAGGGGTATCATTTACTGCTTGTATCGTAATTTCTACAACGGCGGTATCTACTAAACCAAGTTCATTAATAGCTTCATAGCTAAAAGCATCTTCACCATTAAAGTTAGCTGCTGGGGTATAAGTAAAATCGCCTTCTTCATTTATATTAAGGGTGCCATGTTGTGGCAATATTAATGTATCTGTATTTACGCGTAATTCACCAGTGTATTGGTTTGTGTCATTTATTAATACGTTGCCTTGAAGGGGTTGATCTTCATTTGTTTGAAATTGATCAGCAGTAGCTTCTGGCGAAAAAGCAAGTTCTCCACCAACTGGCGCTATATTTATAGTGCTAGAAAAACCACTTTCACCACTGCCATCAATACCAGTAACCAGTACTTGGTAACTTTTATCTATTAGCGACTGCGTAACGTTAAATGTGGTATCTAAAATGCTTAAAAACTGCTGCCCATTTTCTAAATCACTAATGTTATTAGGTAAAACACCAGCTTGAGTGGCAAGGTAAACGTTATAACGATTAAGTTCTGAATTTGGCTGCCATGAAAGGCTAATATTTTCGCCGTTACGCTGGGCTGTTACACCTTCAATTTGATATGGCTGCCAACTAAAAGTGATCGCATCAGCAAGTACTTGGTTATTTAAAGTATCAGTTATCCATATTTCTAAGCGCAACTCACCAGGAATTACATCATAAAGTGCGGGGCTAAGACCTATAATAGACTGTTCATAGTCAAAACCACATTCAGAAGAGCAAAGCGATATGCTTTTATTTACGCTAGGGAGTACTAAATTAACTTCAGCAATACCATCAGTATCAGAGGCTTCAAGTAAAAAAGAAACGTTACCTTGCACTGTTTCGTTTACCTGTGAAAAAACAATGTTAGCCTGTGCATTAGCAATCGTTGGACTAACAATACCTCTACTTGATGTAACAGCACCTAACACTTTTGCTTGTGTGGTTTGGCTACTTGCTATAACGCCAGCTAAATTTACATAGCTAGTAACAGCTAGTGGGCTTATTTCAACCGCTTCTGGTGATTGGACAGCTTCTTGCGTTGAGCTCTCTTCTGAGCCACCACAAGCGCTTAACAAAAACACCATAGAACCAAGCAAAAATATTTTTTTTGCTGTCATTTTAAATACTCCATAATAAAAGCTTTATATCCAATGTGTTTATGGTTCTAATTTAAAAGAACCAGTAGCATTTACATCTGGATTATTTATTTCGTTGAGGTTAAAACTGCCTGAAATTGTGTCTAAGTCATTTAAAAAAATAGCCTCAACATTACCTTCAGCTTTGTTATTGGCATGGGAGGCAAAGGTAACGGCTAAATCAAGTTTACTTAGGTTAATTAGACCACTGTAAGCCGCGTACCAATTGCCGTTAGCATCATTAAAGCTAATTTCACCATCAGGAACAGTACCATTATCAAAATCGACTGCCATCATCATAGAAAAATCGCTTACTGCACCCGCGCTCGAATCTACATTAAAGCTTGATGCCTGATAGTTAAAAACACCTTGGCGCTGTGCAATCTGATCAATTAAAGATGCATTACTGACTGTTTGAAATTGTTGCTCAGAATAAACATCAGCAATGCCTGAATCCGTTTCAATAATATCTATAATTTCAGGTTCAATCACCTCTGCAACAGAGCTCTGCTCAGACTCTTCTTTATCGTCATCACTTTTAGAATCAATAGCGACTATGTTTTGGTCAAAAACGTTTGCTGCACGGGTTGTCGTTAATACTTCACCTGAAGCAGTAATTTGTGCAAACGAATACGCCTCATTGTGACCTAAAGAAACCACATCATTATTTTTTAAAGTTAAATCTATCGCGCCATCCCATACAGCTAAAAATACATCGCCATCAACTAATTGAACTTCAAAGTGAGTTCCACGAATACCAATAGAACCAACAGGGGTTTTTACATTATATGAGCCGCCATTTTTTTTAATGACCCCCGAAATAGAGCGCAAACCACCTTTGAGTAACTCAATAGATGCAGACCCTTGTTGGGTATTGCTATCAAATTCGTAGTTAGCAATATTTAGCTCTGAATTTTCTTTTAAAGCAATTAAACCGCCGTCTGACATTGAGAATTGGGCTTTGCTTTTTTCACCAGTGGTAATTCGGTCTACACCAAATATAGTATCTCTGCGTTGTAACTTTCGTTGCAGTTCAGAATCTCCATCAACAGCTAATACAGAGCCACGAGCTAAAATAGTTTTACCAGCAGGCTCACTTGCTTGTGTATAAAAGCTCACACACAGTAAAGTGGTAATTACAGGGAGTAAATGTTTCATAAGTACCTTAAATTAAAATGAGTAAGAAGCGCTTAAATTAATATCTAAACGGTCATATTCGAATAAAGAAATATTGCTGGTTTTATCTTGGTAATTGGCCGCTAGCTGTATTGCTAAATCGCGATTAACTAAATAACGAACAGTTGTTGAGAGCATAAAGAGGTTATCGGCACGTTCTTGTAAAAATAAAGGGTGATCATCTTGATAATTAATCCATTGGTATCCAGCAATTGACAGTAATTGCCATTGCTTAGCTAATTGAGTGTTAGCTTGGTAATACAAGCTAGTAACATTGCGGCTATTAAATTCACCTTCTGTTATATCCGCATCTTCATTTTTTGCATTAACACTCAAGCTTTGAAACCAACGGCTAGTTGCATAGCTAGCGCCTGCATTTATTGCATAAAATGAGTTGTCTAGCTTTTCATCAAACCTATTGTTCATTATACCAGCGGTTACAGAACCAAATAAATTAACTTGCTTATTTAGCTTAAAGTTAGTGCCTGCGGTTAAAGCTGATTCAGTACGATACAGTTCACCATCAAGCATTAATGGGGCTGCACCGGCTTGCACGTACCAACTTATATCGTTTTGATTATATTGATAAGCAGCATTTATCTGGGCATTAATACGGTCGTATTGACTCAACTCAGCAAATTTATACCATGCAGCATTAATGTTTAAAGTTACTAAGCTTTTTTGATTGATAGAGTGTGAGTATTTACCTCTATAATTTAGTCGCGCATAGTTATCTTGTGTATTTTTACTCTCTGGAGATAATAAAAACTCACCTATATCAGGAATAATAATTGTATCTTCTGCTGTACCTGCATTAACGTTACCGTCCACGCCAAGGGCAAATTCAACATTTTGGGTATAAAAACGTCCAGTTTGTTGTTGCTTAAAGGTTGTAGAACTTAATAGCGATTGCGCTGATCTTTTTACGCTATCAGATGTTTGAGATGAGTTAATAAGAATTAAAGCTTGAGTATTAGCTGCTGGTAAATTGTCGACCATTAAATAGGCTCTAGCTAAATATAGCCGAGCTTCAAACCATCTAGGGCTGTTTTCTACTACACGTTCAAAGGCAAATACCGCAGGCGATGTGTGGTCTGAGTTAAGTGCAGAAACTCCAAGTAAAAAATCATAAGCAGGTTCACCTAAGTACTGATATTGATCACTACTTTTTTGATAAGCCTGTGAATATTTTTTTTCAGAAACTAATTCTTTTAGTTCAATCAGTAATTTATTGTATTCGTTGTCATCTTTAGCTACTGAGCTAAAACTGAGTACAACCAAGTAGCCGCACAGAAAATACCCTAATACCTGTTTAATCATGCTTAATTTTATATCCCATAAAAAGTTTGAACGCATCATCAATAAAAATGGTGCTTAAAATAGAAACCTAGCACTTTGTGTACTTATATATGATTAATACAAACACATTAGTTAACTAATTGTTATTAGATGATAGGTTGAATTTTACACATTTAATATTTATTTCAAACTAATCACATAAAAAGAGCGCGCTGATTAAGTATTTTAGTTCTAAAAGTATATTAAACATTGATTTAATAGCTGTATTTAAATGGGAGATTTTAATTATTTAAGGTGTTGATTAGTATTTAGGAGGTACTACTGAATATTTTTAAAACGAGGAAAAGAGTTTTTACTTTAAAAGTAAAAAATTGGGGCGATTGACGGGGCTTGAACCCGCGACAACCGGAATCACAATCCGGGGCTCTACCAACTGAGCTACAACCGCCACAACACACCTTTGTTGGTGTGGCGCGCATAATACATAAAATAATAAATTTTGTGAAGCCCTAAAGTAAAAAAAAGCAAAAAAAATAAATGAATGAATATTTATTACCTAAAATAGTTAAAGTTTTATAAATGTTCGCTAATATATAACGACACATTAATGTATCTAAAAAACAGAAAGATGTTTCATTTTATAGTATTAATTCACTATTTAATGAGAATTAATTGTAAATTAATGTATAATCGTTGCAGAAAAAAACGCTTAATATAAACATTTGGAGTAAATATGGATTCAGTACTTAATTGGCTTAACGGTAACTCAGGCCTAATTTTACATTACGGTATTCAAGCTGTGATTGCGCTTGTTATCTTCCTGCTTGGTAGTCGTATTGCTAAGTTTTGTTCTGGTTTAACTGAAAAAGGCTTCGCTAAAAAGAAAGTAGATAAAGCTGTTGGTTCATTTGTTTCAAGTATTGTGTACACACTTGTGTTTGCTGTAACTATTTTAATGGCACTTTCGCAAATTGGTATCGAAACTACATCATTCATTGCTATTTTAGGTGCTGCAGGTTTAGCTGTTGGTTTAGCATTACAAGGTTCACTTTCTAACTTTGCATCTGGTGTGTTAATTATATTACTTCGCCCTTTCAAATCAGGTGAATTTGTTGAAGCAGGCGGCAAAATGGGCACAGTTAAGAAAATCGAAATTTTCTCAACAGAGCTTCGTACTCCAGACAACAAAGTAATTATCGTACCAAACTCTCAAATAATGTCTGGCGCTATTACTAACTTCTCGCGAGAGTCTACTCGTCGTATCGACTTAGTAATTGGTGTTGGCTACGATGCCGATTTACGCCAAGCTAAAGATGTTCTTAAATCTGTATTAGATGCAGAATCACGTTTACTTAAAGACCCAGCTTATACTGTTGCAGTAAATGAGCTAGGCGATTCAAGCGTAAACTTTGTTGTGCGCCCTTGGGTTAACTCAGCTGATTACTGGCCTACATACTGGTCTTTAATGGAAAATATTAAGATTGCATTAGACGATGCAAATATTACAATACCATTTCCGCAAATGGATGTTCATTTTCACAAGCAAGACTAATTTTTTAAATACCTATTAGATTAAGGTTTTACTTAATTATTGTAATAACAAAGCAGCTCATACTTGGCGAATTTGATATGTAGTATTTTTACATGAAAATTTTTAACGTCATTTATGAGCTGTTTTGCTTGCTCTAACAAGTAACGGTTTAATAAAATAGATATACATTTATTCAAAGGTTATTTTTTAATGAAATTAAAGCTTTTATCAATTTTAGTTGCAGCGTCAGTTACAACTAACGCATTCGCAGAAGACGCAAAACAAAGAACCTGGGAAGTTACTAGTGAACTAGGTGCAATTATTACCAGTGGTAATACTGAAACAACCACGCTTAAAGGTGGCATTAAAGTACAGCACAACCTTGAAAACTGGAATAATGAATACAAAATAGACGGCATCTATAAAGAAGATGAAGTTGAAGATGATGCTGGTAATAAAGATAAACAACGTACAAATGAAAAGTACTCTATTTCAGCGCAAGGCAACTACAAATTAAATGATGACCACTCTCATTTATTTATTTATGGTTCACATGTGTCAGATTACTTTGGTGCGTATAGAAGTGAGTCTGTAATTTCAGCCGGTTACGGTATGCGTTTATTGAACGAACAGAACATGTGGCTTAATGCTGAAGTTGGTCCTGGTTATAAATACTTTGAATACCCAAATGATAGCTCTGAAGTTGACGACAACGGCAACTCACTTGCTGGCGAATTCGAAGGTGAAGTAATTGCATTAGGTAAATTAGATTACAACTGGCAGATTTCTGATAACGCTCGTTTTACTCAGCTAGTAGCTGTTGAATACGGTGATACAAACACAAAAACGCGTTCAGAAACCGCATTACTTGCAAAAATTAATGGTTCATTACAAATGAAAGTTGCTTTTAATATCACTAACAACTCAGATGTTGCTGATGATAAAGAAAGTACTGATACTGAAACGTCATTTACACTGGTCTACAGTTTTTAAATTCATTTTAAACTATAAAATGGGTAAGCTATGCTTACCCATTTTTTTTACCTAAAAAATAATGTAATATGCCGCAGCTATCTTTATTATTACTGGAAGGAAACTTTGTGAAGTTAATTAAAATTTTTTCGGCGATGCTGTTTTTCAGTACATTACTCCCATTTTCAGTATTGAGTGCGGAGCAAGGTGCCCAGCCTACAGAGCAACAGCTAGAGCAATTTAAAAAACTGCCAGAGTCTCAACAAAAATCATTAGCAAAAAAGTACGGAATTGATTTAAGTGCCTTAAAGCAATCTAAAGATAAAAATTATGAAAGTAACTCATTAATACCTTCGGTTTTACCTCGTAATGGTGAAAATGAAATTAATGATGATGAATTTCAAACAGATGAAGAAAAGTTTAAACCTAAATCAGATGAACCAAAACCATTTGGTTATGAGCTTTTTTCAGGCGAACCAACAACATTTACTCCTTCAGAAAATGCGTTAGTACCTAATACATATATAGTTGGTCCCGGAGATACATTTACTATTAACTTATTTGGTAAAGAATCTTCAAATGAAGAAGTTGAAGTTGATAGAGAAGGTCGACTAGCTATTGATAAATTACAGCCTGTCACTGTTACCGGTATGCAATACAGTGAAGTAGTTGATCTTATTAATACCAAAGTAGAAAGGGAAATGATTGGTGTGCAATCATTTGTTTCTATGGGAAAAACCAGAAATATAAGAGTCATGGTTTTAGGTGAAGCATATTTACCAGGTGCATATACTATCCCTGCATTATCATCAATCTCACACGCATTATTTGTCAGTGGCGGTATTTCTGAAATTGGTTCACTGCGAGATATTAAATTAAAACGTGCAGGTAAAACAATTCAAACACTTGATTTATACGACTTGCTCATAAAAGGTGATAGTTCTAGCGATGTCATTTTAAAGCCTGGTGATGTTGTGTTTATACCAACAGTAGGCAAGCAAGTTACTGTTGATGGCGAAGTGCGTCGTCCTGCTATTTTTGAATTAAAAAATAATGAATCAGCAAAAGATCTAATCTCTATGGCCGGTGGATTTAAAGGTGCTGCATATCCACAAAAAACGGTCGTTGAGCGTTATACTGGAAACAGTTTTAAAACAATTTTACAAATTGATTTAACAAGCCCTAATTCAAGCTATATTTCAAAAAATGGCGATAAAATTAAAATACCTTCTTCTAGTGAAGAGCTAAATGAGGCGGTTACTTTACTTGGTGCAGTTACTTACCCAGGGAATTATGCGTGGAAAGAAGGAGATAAAGTAAGCCATCTATTTTCTTCTATAAAAAGTGATCTGTTGCCAATCGCCGATTATGAGTACGCTCTTATAGTTAGAGAGACTAATGCTAAAGGTGATATTGAAATACGTCAATTTTCTCCAATAAAGGCAATTTCTCATGATAATGAGGAAGATTTAAAGCTTCAAGCTCGTGACCAAATAATTATTTTCAGTCGTTTTCAATCTAAAGAAGAAGAAGAAATTGCATTAAATTCACTCGCCTTAACCGAAGAACAAATTAAGCTTCGAGAAAGAATAACCTTATGGAGTGAATACGAAGAAAAACAATTCTATGACTTTATTGATCTAGGTGACTCGCTAGATAAAGAACTTGCAGAGCAAGTTACAAAAGAGCAAGAAGAAGAAGAGAAGAAAAAAGTAACTGCGATCACAGAAATCTTGAATAAAAAAGTAGAGTTAGAAGATGATGAATACTCGTATTTTAGTAGAGAACGTCTACTTAAGCCTATTTTAGCTAAGTTAAATCAGCAGTCAGGTTACAAAAGTAAAGTTCAAATTTATGCAATTCGAGGAGAGGTATATCACGAAGGGATTTACCCTCGTCCAGTCAACGCTAATGTGGATAAAGCGATTGCATCAGCCGGTGGTTTAAAAGAATCGGCTTATCTTGATAGTGCTGAAATAACTCGTTTTTCATCTACAAGCGAGGCAATGTTAGAGCATGTTAATATTAATTTAGAAAATGCCGTCACTGATCCAAAAAATGAAAGGTTTCTAGTCAATAGTAAAGACTCTATTAATGTATATCCAATACCTAATTGGCAAAAAGGGCTAAAGGTTAGCTTATATGGTGAGGTTAAATTCCCTGGTGATTACGATATTCGCAAAGGTGAAAGCTTACGAGATGTTATAAAAAGAGCTGGAGGATTTACTTCATTTTCTTACCCAGAAGGGGCTGTTTTTACACGTGAGACTCTTCGTTTTCAACAACAGCAGCAACTAAATAAGTTATCAGAAGACTTGCGACGTGATGTTACATCAAAAAGTTTTAATAGCTCAATTACTGATTCATCATTAAGTTATGATGATATGAATAGCTTAATTAATGATTTAGCAAAAGTTAAAGCGGTAGGTCGTTTAGTAATTAATTTACCAGCTATTGTTAATGGAAAACTAGATATTCCTCTTGAAGATAGCGACACACTTTATATACCGAGTAAGCAAAATAGTATAAACGTCGTTGGAGAAGTTAACTTTTCAAGTTCTCATTTATTTGACTCATCATTATCACTTGAAGATTATATTGGGCGAAGCGGTGGCTTTAAACAGCGAGCTGATGAAGAGCGTGTTTATATTATTAAAGCAAGTGGTTTGGTCAAAATTCCAAGTAATAGCTCTTGGTTCGCAGTTAATCGTTCTGAACTATTAGAGCCTGGAGATACTATAGTTGTTCCGCTTGATACAGAGCATGTAGATAATTTAACTTTATGGAGCACTGCAACACAAATACTTTACCAAATGGGAGTAGCTGTCGCTGCTGTTGGTTCTTTATAATTTAAGGTTGATATAGAATGAAAAATCAAAATGGTTTCACAATGATGGAATTACTAATAGTTATTGTAATCTTAGGTTTACTAGCTTCTTTAGTTGCTCCAAAATTTTTCGGTAAATTAAGTACGGCAGAAAGAGGCATTGCAGCGACTCAAATGTCAGCTTTTGAAACAGCTATAGATACGTATAGACTGGATCTAGGTAAATACCCATCTAAACTAAGTGACCTACGTGCAGGAGATGAGTCACGCTGGGATGGTCCATATTTACCTAAAGATGTTCCTTTAGATCCTTGGGGGAACCCATATATATATAGCTTAAATAATGATAAAAGTAAGCCTTACACTTTATTATCTTATGGTGCAGATGGTAAAGAAGGTGGAGAAGATAATAACGAGGATATATTTCATCAATGATGAGTATCGAACAGCTACTTGTAGAGAAGTTTAATATTAGCTCACAAGATATATCTAAAGCATTAAATTATCAGCAAAAGTTTGGTGGAAGGGTTGAGCAAATACTGGTTAATATGGGTAGCCTTCCTGATGATCAAGTGCAGCATTTGCTTTCTTTATATTTAGAGTTGCCATTATTTGATTTATTAGACTGGCAAGATAAAGAGCTTCCTATTTTAGATAGCAAAGAGCAGGACTTTTTATTAAAAAATAATTGGGTTTTTTTAGATGAAGAAAAAAGCTATTTCGCATGCCTTTATCCTTTAAATTTAGCTGTTAATAATTGGCTCGCAGAAAAGAATATTTCTGCGACTTTATTTGTAGCAACAGAAACAGATATTCAAAACTTAGCTTCAAAGCTAAGTGATAAAAATATAATTGATTCAGACGATTTAGTTTCATCAGACGAAGAAGAAAAACTCAGAGAACTAGCTTCAGAAGCCCCCACAGTTAATTTATTAAATTCTTTGATTGGTAAAGCCTTAAGGCAAGGTGCATCCGATATGCATTTGGAGCCATATGAGGGAACTTATCGCGTTAGGTACAGAGTTGACGGTGTTCTGCATGAAGTTGAGCGATTAGCACCTAAAATGCAATTACCTATTGTGACACGACTAAAAATATTATCTGGTATGGATATTGCTGAAAAGCGCCGACCACAAGATGGTAAAATAGAACTAAAAATATCGAATCAAGAAGTTGATATCCGTGTATCTGCACTTCCCCTTAATGATGGGGAGTCGGTAGTTATGCGTTTTTTACGAAAAGACAATGTACGTTATGACATGTCGGTGCTCGGATTATCTGACGATATAGAAGCATGTATTAAAGAAGATATTAAAACAACGTCAGGTGTGGTTTTATTAACCGGACCAACAGGTTCAGGAAAAACAACAACGCTGTATACATTTTTGAATGCACTAAACAACGACGATGTAAAAATCATTACGCTTGAAGACCCTGTTGAGTACCAATTAGCAGGGATAAACCAAGTACAAGTTAATAGCGATATAGGCTTTGATTTTTCTACAGGCTTGCGGTCTATTGTTCGTCAAGATCCTGATATTATTATGCTCGGTGAAATACGTGATAAAGAAACAGCTCAAATAGCTTTACAGTCTGCTTTAACCGGGCATTTAGTATTTAGTACAGTGCATACAAATGATGCTGCAAGTGCATATACGCGCTTGCTCGACTTGGGTGTTGAAGAGTTTCTGCTAAATGCGGCCCTTGTATCAATTGTTGCTCAGCGATTAGCGCGTAAAATATGTGCTCATTGTTCTGAATTAGATGAAAATGCAGCGGAATTAATTGAAAAATATAAGTTAGATGACTTTATAAAACGTTTTAATTTAAAAGATATTGATCTACGTAAGGGAAAAGGCTGTGAGCACTGTTCTAATACAGGCTACAAAGGTCGTATGGCTGTTACTGAATATTTAGCATGTGACGATACTATTAAAGCACTACCTAAAAATGCTGATTTTATAAATAAAGCCAAAGAGCATAACCATTCTAAAAAACGTAGAACACTTCTAGAAGATGGACTTTATAAAGCTGTTCTGGGTCAGACCACAATTGCTGAAGTATTAAGAGTTGCAGGGTAGCCATGCTATTTGAATATAAAGCTTATGATAATTCGGGTGCAAGAAGCGATGGGCAAATTGAGGCTGACAGTAAACAGTCGGCTTTAATTGCTATTGAAGGGCTTGGGCTATTTCCATCACAGATAAAGGAAGTAAGCGCTGAAGGAATTACTTTTTTTAAAGGAAACAAGATAACTTTAGCTGATTTAGAATTTTTAACTGCAGAACTAAGTTTGTTGTTAGAGTCAGGAGTTCGGATAGATAAAGGTATAGATATAATAAAACGGACGAAAGCTAAGCCAGTATTAGCTAAACTGCTAGATGAGTTAAATAAAAAAATAAAAAAAGGTAACAATTTATCAACAGCTTGTAGGGATTATCCAGACGTTTTTGATGATTTGTATTGCAACTTAATAGAGCTTGGTGAAGCGTCGGGAAATTTAAGTGAGGTATTTGCAGATTTAGCAAAAGATCTAAAATTTAAACGTGATTTACGGAGTAAAATAATAGGTTCGCTTACTTATCCTTGTGTTATTTTTGCTGTGTGTATTTTAAGCATTGTATTTATTTTTAATTTTATTATCCCAAAAATGTCAAGTATGTTTGTTGGTGCTGATAATTTGCCTTGGTATACATCATTTATGTTGAGTACAAGTGAGTGGATGATTCAATATCAAACACTTCTATTTGTTGGATTAATTGCATTTATGTTTGGGTGTAATTATGGTTTAAAGCAACCCAAAATACTTAGTTGGTGGCAAGGCGTATCATTAAAATTACCTGTTGTTGCCAAAGCAATAATCACGATTGAAAGAATACGCTTTAATAGTGGTTTAACGATGATGCTAAAGTCTGGAATTCCGATTGATAAAGCACTAGGTCTTTCTGCTGGTAATATTCGAAATTCTCATCTTAGAAGAGAGATTGAAATAGCTAAACAAAAAGTAAAGCGAGGGAGTTCCTTATCGCCTGCGTTACAGCAAACATCCTTATATCCTGCATTTTTTGTTTCTTTGCTTGAAGTTGGTGAGGAATCAGGAAATTTAGAGCGTGTATTTGATGAGATCGCTAATCGTTCAAGAAGTGATTTTGAAAGCTGGACACATAAAATGACGACATTGCTAGAGCCTTTAATGATTTTGATTATGGGAGGAATTGTAGGTGGTGTAGTTGTTGTCATGCTTTTAAGTATGGTTTCAATGAATGATGTTGGTTTGTAAATGCAAAAATTTAAAGGTGGATTTACATTAATAGAGTTAATGGTGGTCATGGCTATTGTAGCGTTACTTATAGGCTTAGTAGGACCTATGACAATTCAACAGTTAGACAAAGCACAAGCTAAAGCTGAGCTACTAAACTTAAAGCGAGAATTAGTTGCTGTTAGTCAAAGGGCTTTTTTTTCAGGGCAGCAGTTAACAGTAAAATTATCAGGTAAAGAGTTTAAAGTTTATAAAGCTACTTTAGAAACACCATTAGTACTTTATAGCAAAACGTTTAAGTATGTTTTTTTTCAACCACAAGAGATGAAATTTCAAAAAACAGGGTTTGTAGATACATCAAGTATAAAAGTAAAATATAGAGATGAGTCATTAGATATAGAGTTAGAGCAATTAATCAATAAACCTTATAAATTTGATGAAACCATAGTTGATTATTAATGTTATATGCCAAAGCAAAAAAACAAGCCGGTTTTACTTTAATTGAAGTTTTAGTGGCCAGTATTATTTTATTTTCCTCTGTTGCAATTGTTGGTGTTATATATAAAGGGGTAATAATTGCGTCAGAAAAGTCTGAAAACCAAATCTATATTTCTGCAGTCGTTCCTGAAAGTATAAAGATAATACAAAAAAAATTAAGAAATAAACAAAATGAGTCTTCGACGGAAGAAAGTGGTAGTGTCAGCCTCTTGGAGGTAGATGCGAAATGGCAAGCTTTGCTTGTAGAAGCTAAAGTTCCTCCAGAATATTTCGATCCAGACTCAGGTAACCTTACCGTGATTGATAAAAAATATAATTTATGGAGTGTTGATGTTCAATTTAAATTTAAAACAACAATCCAAGAATACAATTTTTATGAGTTAACGTGGGATGAATAAAAAACACACAGGTTTTACGTTAATAGAGCTTTTGATTACAATGTCCATTTTAAGTGCATTAATATTTACTGGCACATATAGTTATCAAATACTTGCTAGCCGGTGGCAAAAGGAAGTTGGTACCTTTAATCAAACTCTAGAGCAAGCAAAAGGGATTGATCTACTATCTCGAATTTTAAATGGGATTCACCCTTATATTGTAATTAATGATCAACAACAAGTAAGTAAACCAGGCTTTCTTTTTATTGGTTCCGAAAGTAAGTTGCTATCAGTTACACAGCAGGGCTTATTTTCAGACAAATACCCAGAAATATTTAGATTAACCTTGCAGCCAAATGACAATGGTAAGTTTGATCTTATATATCAGTCGGTTAGTACAAAAGAGTTTTCAGTTTTTACAGCAAATCAAGAAATAGAATTTCAACATAGTTATTTATTACTTGAAAATATAGATACGCTTAGTTTTTCTTACATTGGTTGGACAAATTTAGATTTAATGCCCTTGCAAAAAGATAACCATGAAACACCGAAAATAAGCCCTGTTTTTTCAGGGTTAGATAGGCAGTTACTACCAATAAACGTAATTGCTAAATTAAAAATAAATTCTAAAATAATGTCAATTGAAGCAACCACAGAAAGAAATGCACTTCAACATATTACACCTTACCTTGGAAGTGCAGAATGAATAAAAAAAAAGGAATAGCGTTAATTCAAGTCCTGCTAATTACTGCATTATTAACCGTATTTGCACTTTTTTTAAATCAAGGGGCACAAAGACATATACATATAGCCTCATTAGCAAAGCAAAAGGCTGAAGCTGAAGTTTTAATGCATTCAGCAAAGAATAAACTACTCTACACTTTGTTAACTGAATCGCTACAATACCCGACAGAATCGGATATTATTGAAAATGAAGGAAGTAACAAGAAAGAAATTAAGAAACAGTGGAATTTTCATAATCAATTGTTTTATATGTCTAAATATACGTCGGTTAAAATACAAGATCAAGCTGGCTTAATTAATGTTAATGGCATGCAAAGCCGACAAATGGAGGAACTTTTAACTACAAATGGAGTATCTCCAAAGAGAGCTAAGCAAATTATTGATACCTTGTTAGATTGGCTTGATGCTGATAATATCCCACGGGATTTTGGCAGAGACAGTTTCTTATTAAACGATATACGTAATGGGCAAATTACAGATATTACTGAGATTGAAAAAGCACTCCCTTTAACAAGTGAGGAGCAAAAGTTACTTTATAATAATTTAAGTATTTTTTCCCGTGGTGATTTAAATGTAATGTCTGCGAGTAAAGAGTTTTTAGCTTCAGTTACTTCCCCTGGAAAGGCCGACTACGTTACTCAATTAAGAAGCCAAGGTAAACTTACTGTTTCTAAATTTAAAGAATTCACGGGTATTGGTACAGTCGAAGGATTTAGATTTATTCCTTCAAACAGGCTTGCAATTAGAATATATATTGACTATCAAGATATATCATTAAGTAAGGAATTTATTGTTAAACTCTCTCCTTATGCAAAAGACCCAATCCTACCTTATGATTTATTGTTAGAGCGCAATTAATAATTATGTTTTTAAAAGTCCACTCGTTAAAACAGCAAATACGCCGTTTATTACACTCTTTTTGGTGTAAAGTTGGTTATTACAATGGAAGTTTTTATAAGTTTATTTATATTGACGGCAAGCTTACTCTAAAGCCGATTGAGGGCGGTAAAAAACCTAAAATACTTGTTGTTGCGAGTAATGTTTATTCGGAACAAAACTCATCATTACCTGTTGTTGATAGTAAAGAGCTACGTAAATTATTAAAATTACAGTCTCAGGCTAATCAAGCTGCATTAGTGTGTGAAATCCAATCAGATAAAAGTATTATTAATAAATGGCAATTCCCACAGTTTGAACACAATCCTTTATTTATTTTTCCCGAATCAATTTTGTTAACGAAAGGGTGTACAAATACAGAGATACTTATTACCAAAAATAATAATATTGATTCTATTTATGCAAAAGTGGGTTCTGTAACCTATAGCGGACAATTAAAAGGCGTAATTAATACTGAAAAACGTTTTGCTATGTCAATTGGTATGCAAGTAAATGATGTAATTACTTTATCACAAGAAGATAAATTAAAAAGAATAGAAGAAGGCTTTAAGCGCCTCACATTAAAAGAAGTTACAGCATTTGCTTTTATGGGGGTAAATACAAATTGGAGCCAGTTAATTATTAAGCTCCTATTGCCTGGCATGGTATTTATAAGTACTTATCTTTTGGTAGCTTCTTTGTTTTTAACAGGTCAAACATATTACTTAGACTATCAAAACGAAAGTATAAAGACGCAGGTAGGCGATTTACTTTCTGTTCAAGTGGAAACAGAGCAGAAAGAGCAACAATATTTAACATATATAGATATATTAAAAAATCAAATGGATTACAGCGGTCTACTTGTATCTTTAGTGCCTGTTTTTGATCAGGTTAGATTAACAAGTATTGTTTACGAAAATGGGCGATTTATAATTAGAGGTGAAATAGATAAGGCTTCAGATATGCTAGAGATTATTGCTAAAGAGCCTAACATACAAGACGCAAAATTTGATTTTCCTGTAATTAAAAGCCGTGCAAGAGAGCGTTTTACAATTAGTTTTGTATTAAAAAATGAACTAACTATCCCAGAGTTAAAAAGAATAACAAAAGAAGCCGAAAAAGAAAAAACTGAGGAGCTTAAAAATAATGGCTGATTTAAAAAAGCATACATTAGCTTTATGTTTTGTTGGTTTATTGGTTTTGTTAAAGTTTATACTTATTCCTATTATGGATTGGCAAGATACCTTAATTGCAGAGCAGCAACTCGAACACAGAAAGCTAAATAAAACACTAGCTTTACTAAAAAACGACAGTGCAATTACTAAGCAATTGACAGAGCTCAATATACTTTTAAGTGATATTACGCCGTTATTTTATAAATGGGCAAGCGAAGCCGAATTTAAACGGGAAGAGCAGCAAAAAATAGAATCTCAACTTACGAAATATGAGCTAACTAGTAAGCGTATTGGTTGGAAAGAGAGTTTCCCGAATGAAGGTGCAAGTATCTTAAAGTATAGTATTGAATATGCTTTTGAAGGTGACGGGTATCAAGTATTAAATTATTTAATAGAGTTAAAAGCGGAAAAACATCTAGTAGATACACCACAAATGAGCTTTTCGTTTAGAGGTCAGAAGGCAGGGAAGCTTGGTATTATTTCGGTATTCATCAGAAGAGATTACTATATGCAATTAAAGGATGAAACCAATGCTGAATAAAAACAAATTATTTATGCAGCTAAAACACCCTATGGTAATTATTAGTTTAGTTATAGCTACGACATGGTCAATACACGATGCCTCGGTGAGACTTTTGAAACCAGTACCTAATGCTGCAATTCATGCTATTTCTGATATTGAAAATGGAACACTTCGCCTTACTTTAAAAGAGGAGCAAATAGCAAATATTTTTTCGTTGTTTGAAGACTATAAACCTAATTTGGAAGTTGAAGAGAAAATATCAATAGGGTTAACCAAAGATGAGCAGTTACGTCAGTCAGGTTTATTAACGGAAGTATTCATAAATGACAATAGGCTAACACTTAAAGCAATTATACAGCCAAATAATTCGCAAAAAAAAGTGGCATTAATTGAAGTTTTAAATACAACAAGTAATGAGACAAAGTTGCAGCGATTTGATGATGAAACACAAGTATTTGGCTTTGATCTTCAAATTTTAAATAATACACAGGTTCAGCTTGTGGCAAATCAAAATCTGCAAACGCAAGAAATTATTTTATCCATGTTTAAGAACGTTGAACCAACAATTGAAAGTCAATAAAGGTCTATTATGAATAATGCTCATTTTCCCAGTTTATGCATAATCACAAGCTTATTTTTAGTTGCTTGTACAAGCACACCTGAAGAACAAGATACCGTGTTTAAGCCTGCCGGTTCATATCTTCTTGATAATGATAAAAATGTTACCGTTGAAAATGCTGAATTAATTGAGAGTGCAAAAAAAGAACAATCAGAAAGTCAAGCCGGTCGTTTTAATTACGTCAAAGCTTTTCAAGTGCAGCAACAACGAGCTCAGGTTACTGATGATGTTATTGATCAGTTTAGCGATACTCGAGAGTTAAAAATAGCTTCAGATGGATTAGGTCTAAGTGATTATTTGCACCAAGTACTTGGTGAGCAATTGAAAGTAAGCTATATACTTTCAGATGAAATAAAAAATGACACACAATCAGTTACCCTAAATATTCAACAATCATTAACCGAACGTAAGCTTTTCATACTTACAGAAAAGTTGCTTGATGAGCGTGGTTATACCGTTCGCTTTAACGATAATATTTTTTATATACATAAGAAAGATACCAACGAAGGTCAAAAAGACGTTACGTACGGTTATGGTAATCAATTATCAGATATACCAGAAACATCGGGTGAAATAGTACAAATGATCCCTTATGAGTTTGGTTTACAGTTATCTATGAGTAATACCTTGAGGCAAATGATAGGTGTTAAATCAACGACGGATACAGACAGAAATAGTATTAATGTATTTGGTAAGCGAAATGAAGTAATTAAAGCATTAGAGCTAATTCAATTGCTTGATAGACCAGCATTTGTTAATCGCCGTATTGGTGTTTATGAATCTACTTATGTTAATGGTAAAGACTTATTAGACAAGCTAACTGAGCTTTTAAAGCAAGAAGGTATAAAGTTTGGTAAGGGTCTTGATACATCAAATGCAATATCGGCTGTTAATATTGAAAAACAAGGAAAATTAGTTTTTTTTGCAAGTAGTGACGCTCTAATTGAGCGTGCTGTGTACTGGGCGAAACAAATAGATAAGCCAATTGATAGTGCTGAAAAGCAATACTTTATTTATCAGCCACAATATTCTCGTGCTATTGATATGGGTGAAAGTTTAGAGTCATTAATAGGGGGCGGAACTTCTCGTTTAGGGAACTCGACATCTGCAGCCGCTGAAAATGAAGATTCATCATCTCGTCGAGGTACTCTAAGTGCTAGTTCCGAAGACCTTAAAATGGTAATTGATGAACGCTCTAATGCAGTTATATTTTATACAACAAGCGAAAAGTACCAGCAGTTATTACCACTCGTTAAGCGGTTAGATGTTTTGCCTAAACAAGTAATGTTAGAGGTTGTAATTGCAGAGGTATCACTTACTGATGAGTTTAAACGCGGTGTTGAGTTTAGTTTTAGCGATGGTAGTTATAGAACCTCGACGACTGGTGCGTTTATGGATGGTGGCTTTGGCGGGTTATCGTACTTTTTAAATGGACCCAAAGGCAACTTAGCAATTAGTTTGTTTGAAAGTAATTCATTGGTAAATATTTTATCAAGACCTTCTTTAGTTGTACGTGATGGTGTAAATGCCACAATAACAGTGGGTACCGATATACCTATTATTAGCTCAACAACGATTGATCCACTTGATGTATCCGGGCGTCAAACTACAAATGTAGAGTATCGTAAAACAGGTGTCGAATTAGGTGTAACACCAACAGTTAATGCACAAGGTGTTGTATTAATGGAAATTAAACAAAAAATATCAAATGAAGTAAGAAACGGCTCAACACTTTCGGGTAACCCTAGTGTATTTGAACGTACTATTGATACCGAGGTTGTGGCACAAAATGGGCAAACAATTATTTTAGGTGGCTTAATTAGTGAAAATCGCACGGCACAAGCGTCATCTGTGCCATTTTTCTCGAGCTTACCTATTATAGGTAACTTGTTTAAAGCGGACACCAGAGATGGTGATAAAACCGAGTTAATTGTATTGGTAACGCCACGCGTGATAGAGAGCTCATCTGAATGGGATGACATAAAAGACAAGTTTGAAAACATGTTTGAAAATTTAAAAATACAAAAATAACGTATATAAAAAGAAAATTATATTGTCTTGCATAAAAAGCTGCAACAAATGGCTTTTATTTTCACACTAATATTACTGTAATATTACTGTAATATTAGTGTGGTGTATTTAAAGTGTAAATTTATTGGTAAGTTAACAAAACATGAAATTGATTTTATTTTTATGTTTTATTTACTTAACGCAAAGCTTGATAAGTTTTAAAAAGTTAAGTAATATCACTAGGCTTATATAAGCATATAGGCCTATTTTATTTTTTGTTGTTAAATATTTTAGTTGACCTAAAATTAACAGTTAATAATAAATTGACATTAAAGGGTTAATCTCTATACACTTTAATTGTTCGGTTGTTGCTTAGGTGACGGCCTAAGTATAATAATAATTTGAGGTGGTGATAAGGTTATCTCACCTCGGTTTCATGAAACTTGGAGAATGGAAACAATGTTTAAAAAAACTTTATTAGCACTTGCAATCGCTGGTGTATCTATCACTGCTAACGCAGCTGTAGTTAAAACAACATCAGCAATTGACGCTACTGCAAAAGCAGATGTTGAAACTTTATTAAAAACTCAGTTAGGCGCTGGTAAATCAGGCCTTGGCGCAGATGATTTTTTCTCTGATGGTGTTGATCCAGCTAATGATAACTGTGAAGACCTAGCTCTAGAACTAGGCGCTACTACTGAAGTTGCTACTTTCACTCCAGCAAACGCTGGTATTGATACTGCTACTTTCGGTACTGGTAACGATGGACTTGCTAAAAACTTAGTTCAGTACACTGCAGCCGACGCATGTACAGTATACCTTGCAGCTGAAACGGGTGTTGCAGTAGCTAAAGATGGCGTTGAGTACTCAACTGTTAAAGCTATCGAAATCAAACCAGTAGTTGTTGCTGGTATTGGTGGTTACAAAGACGAAGATACACTTACGTTCCAAATCTCTGGTGCTAAGCTTGATACTGCGTTAACTACAGCGCCTACTATCTCTGTTGGTGCTCTTGGTCAATCTGGTGCTGGTGTAACATTTGACGTACTAGACATCACTGAAAGTCAAGTTCGTTTCACTGTACAAGGTGCAACAAGCCAAACTGATTTTGTTAAAGGCAACGCTGCATTAAAACTTGAAGGTTTATTCCTTGATTCTACAGGTCTAGCTTCATCTACTTCTGTTAATGTTAACTCTTTTGCTACAAACACGTCAGGTACTAAATTTGACGAAGCATCTGCTGCAACAATCGTAACATTAGTACCACAGTACACTGCTGAAGTTACAAACGCGTTTGACGAAAGCATTGATGTTGGTAAAGACCGTCAAGAATTCGCTTTCGGTTCTACAGATACTCTTAACCTAAAAGTAGAAAACAACGTAAGTACAGCTCCAGTTGGTCTTGCGCTTGTTCCTGACGTAGCTACTTTTGTAATCACTGGTGATTTCTCTTGGATGCTTGATGACGACATCGACTTAAATGAAGATGGCGATTTAACAACAACTGAACTTGCAAAAGCGGTTACATATAACGGTTCTGCTTCAGTAACTAAACTTGCACTTAATGCTGACAAAACTCAACTTACAATCACTACTAAAGTAGCTGGTGCTGTTGATACTGCTCCTTCAATCACGTTCACAGTTGCTGGTTTCGACCAAGGTAAACTTGAAAACGTATTGATTCCAGTACAATCGTTTAGCGTTAAAGTTGACGTGTTAAGCGACAAGTCTATTGGTAACAAAACTGCTAACATGGAAGCTTTAGATACATCTGCTGCTGGCCAATGGGAACTTAACGGTTCTGTTGTAGTATTACCATACATCCCGTTTGGTGTTAATACACAACCAGTTATTCGTCATACAAATGCTGGTACTCGCGTAGGCGACGTAACTATGCGTTACATGATCGAAGGCGAAGACGTAACTTGGAAAGCATTACCAGGTGGCTTTATGGCTGACGTTAAACCAGGTGTACGTAACTTACTTACTACAGTAACAGATGCACTTAAAGCTGAAGGTTACAACACAGCTAACGGTAACTTTAAAGCTGCAATTGAAATTGTAACTAACGTACCTTCACGTGACGTTCACGTATTTGCTGGTGCTAAAGTAACAAGTTCAGATTCATCACGTATGACTCTTACTTCTTACAAAACTAATAACTAATATTTAATATTAGATAGTTTTATAAAAGCGGGCCTTGGCTCGCTTTTTTACGTTTAGCGTAAAGGTAATTATATGACCCTCGAATTAATAGAAAACCTAGTTAATAATAAAAAATACAAAAAAGCATTACTATTAATTAAAAAACAAATAAAAAAAGAAGGCGAATCATTAATTTTTTTAACACTAGAAGCTAGATGTTATTTTTACTCAAAGCAATTTAAACAAAGTGCACTTGTTTATAAAAAATTATTAAATTACAGCTTAAATAATGACATGAAGGTAGCTTTTTTAAATAATTTAGCAACAATTCATGGGGTGCTCAAAGAATATAGTTTGGCGCTAGAAAGTTATGGGCAATCTATTAGCTTATGTTCAAGTGCTAAAAATGCATTTGCTCGAGAACAATATTGCATTATTTCTCTACAAATAAACCTACCCAATGACACGCTTACTATGGTTGATCCTTTGCTTAGTATTACGCAATATGCAGACAAAGCTTTGGTATTAAAGCTTGATGCTGCTTTAGCATTGAGCAAAACGGTAATTATTAATAATCTATTGAAAAGTATAGAAATTAAGTTAAATCATTTTAATCAGAAAAATATTTTTCAATTAATTAAAGTTTTGCGTAAGCATACCTATGAAAATGAGTTGAAAGCTATTTTTATAGCGAATGCACAATATTTTAAAGCCGAATCCTGGTATAAAACAGTTGTAGCTGAGGTTGAGCCAATAGCAAAAGAAAATAAAACGGCTGTAACTTTTAATAAGTACGTTGTTGAGGGCACCAATGACCGATTAATTACGCTAATAGAAGAGTTGATTCATAGTAATGAGCTTCAAGGAGCCTTTTTTAGCCCAACAATTAAAATAGTGGCTAATGATTTTGGCTTATCAATAAAAACACGAGAAAATATTGGTATAAATACTCGTCTGATTGAAATTCCAATCGAATGCCTTCCATTACTATGTGATTATAATTTGACGATAAAAAACGAAACTTTGATATGCAAACCAAAAAAACAACAAGCTAATCCTAGTGCAAATAATAGCATGGCGTTAATGGTAGAAATTTATAATGAAACTAATAAATTAGCTGATTGGAAACAAAGCTCACCTTTTTTCAATTTATTAACACAGCCAGATCTTCTAAGTATGTTAATAGATGGCAAGAAATATAATCATAAAATAATGAACTTTTATAAGCTGGCGTTAAATGGAGATTTTGACGATTTACTGCTTAGCAGCTTTATAGGTTCTCGCATATTTTGTTATAAAAAAGAAGAATTAAAAAAGCAAGGTGTAAAAATAGCTGCCCAAACAGAAAATGGATTACTTTCGGTAATTGATTTTATTAACCATAAAGTTGATTCAACATTTTATAAATCAGAAGGTTCAGGTGTTAATATTAATTCACCTGCTGGACAGTCGTCAGACGCTGAGCTTTATGTTCAATACAACTATTTTGATCCCTTAACTACTTTACTCGTTTACGGTTTTGTAGATTTAACAGCACCTAATTTATTTAGTGTCCCCATAGAAATATCACTTATTAATGGTCAAAAAGTGGAGATCTCTGGTAATAATCCGCAAGGTAATAATACGGTTTCAGAGCAAGGGAAGCATTTTTCTAACTATTTGCCTAAGGTTATAGAATTAAACAGTGGTTTTAAGTTAGATAATTTATCAATCCCGGATCAAAATAGTATAGACTTATTAAGAAATATTTTGATTACGGTTGTAAAAAGTATTTTCTCGAAAAGTACTCTTAACGATGAGACTTTACTTGAGGAGGTCTATTCAATTGAGAGGCAAGTACTTCAACTCAATTTAGAGTATTGGAATAACTTAGAACGTGTATTTAAGCTGCAAAAAAACATGTCGGTACTGGCCTCTGAGCAGGTAGGTTCTTTAATTACTTTTTCTAAAATGCATATTAAAAACTATGCTAATCATTTCGGAATTGTACTTTTTTAATTTGTTAAAAGTACACTGCCTAGTGTTCTTTTGAATTTGGTTTATTGGTTTATTGGTTTTATGAAAGGTTTTATACAAAATGTTTTTAGGACGCTAAACACTAAGCGTTATATATCGAATCAAGCTGAAAGCCAGCTTGATATAGCACAACACTATATTACAGCGTTACACCGAGTTAATTTAACTAAGTCTTCGGTAGTCCCCATTATTAACTGCATCGTATCGCTAACTAGCTATGGCACACGTATAGCGTCACTACATATTACATTGCTTAGTTTATTAAACCAGAGCGTGAGACCACAAAAAATAATTGTTTGGCTAGCTCATGATGAGGCGTTAACGGAGGATTTAAATAATTTAAAAAAGTGGATTGAATTTAGGTTTTGTGATGATATAAAATCTTATAAGAAGTTAATACCAACCCTGAGGTTAAATTTGGGTTTGCCAATAATGACATTTGATGACGATGTTATTTACCCTTATAACCATGTAGAGCGTTTATACAAAGAGCATAAAAAAAGCCCCAAGGATGTTGTTTGTCATCGAGCGCACGCCATATTAGTTCACAATAATAGTGTTAAGCCATATCAACAGTGGTCGTTTGACGTGTCTAGATTAGACGCCGGAAGTTTAATATTTCCTGTGGGGATTGGAGGTATACTATATCCGGACGGTTGCTTTAATGATGTTGTGTGTAACGAGTCTTTATTTATGGCTTTATGCCCAACGGCTGATGATATATGGTTTAAATTTATGGCATTAAAAAATGGCTATAAAGCAAAGGTAGTAAACCAGCCTTTACCTTATGAACAATACTTACAAGTTGGGGGATCACAAAAAGTATCTCTATGGCAAAAAAATAAAACACAAAACGATAAACAATTAAACGCGCTGTTGACCCATGATAGTAGTTTGTTTGAGTTGTTACAGTAGAGTTTACCTTAAGCGTACATTATGAAATTTAACAGACTTTTAAAGCGCCTTCCTTTTTGTGTTTATCCTTATAAACCTTATATGCATAAATATAAGTGTATCTTTATACATATCCCTAAAAATGCGGGCTCGAGTATTATGAAAATGCTGGGTGATAGTAAAGGGCGATTTCATGTTGAATCAGGCTATTACAAGCAAGTAAATGATTTTTTTTATAGTAGGTATCACACCTTTGCTATTGTTCGTGAGCCATTAGATAGGTTGTTTTCAGCTTATCAGTACAGTTGTAATGGGGGGAATAAATCCGTAGAAGATTTGGTGTTAGCTAAATTGATCAAAAATAATAGTACCGATTTTTTAAGCTTTATAGATAACATACTCGATATGCACTTTATTATGGAACAGCCATTATTTAAACCTCAATATTTATACGTGTATGAACGAGGTGTAATGAATGTTGATACTATTTTATATTTTGAATCACTGGAAAAAAATTGGTCAAGTTTTGCCGAAATACATAACCTACCAACCCAGCTAATTCAAACTAATCGCTCTTTATTAGGAGAGAAGATACCGATTTTAAAAAATAGACACTATGAAAAAGTAAAGCAGCTTTATTTGCCTGATTACCAGTTATTTAAATATAAGTTTATCAATGACTGCTAAAACGCTTAGTAATTTTATAGTGGGAGCCTTTTTTATTAAGTTATTTACTGCAGCTTTAAGTTTAGCTGTGTATGGCTTATATGCACGTCTACTTGGCGCTGAAGGATTTGGGTTACTGGCATTAACACTAAGTTTAGGGCTATTAATGGGAGGCGTTGCTAAGTTAGGCTTAGAAAATGTAATGTTACGTTTTGGACCACAGTTTAACGCTGAAAACTTATCTAGGCTGTATGGCGTTGGGATAGCTATTGTAATAATAAGTAATTTTGTTATTATTTTATTTTTTGTGTTTTTTCTAGAAGCGCTGGTAAGTTGGTTTAATATTACTGGTTTAGAGGTAATGTTGCCTTTTATAGCTGTTAATGCACTTTTAAATAGCTTATTGGCAGTTAATGTTGCTGTACTTAATGCTTTACTTAAAGCGCGCTTGAGTTTGATTTTTTCAGGTTTAATGAGTAATACTTTAATTTTATTGAATTTACTGATATTTAAGCCAGGCAATCCAGTCGATGTGATATATATTGTTTTGTGGTGCTATGCTTTGACGTTACTTATAACGTATTGCGTATCTTTTTATTACTGCTTACCAAAGTTTAATGGCTTAAAAAAATTACCTATCACTACTTTGTTTAGAGCTAATCAACGGTTTTTTATCATTTCTATATCAGCTATTGTAACGCAACAGCTTGCTAGCGTATTAGTGGCTAAATATGCAGATTTAGCTGAAGTAGGTCTTTTGTCTATTGCGCTTAAAATAGCCATGCTGCTCAGCTATCCATTACTAGCCGTTAATGCAGTATGTGCTCCTCGTTATGCAAAGCTTAGTAGTCAGGCTAACATTTATAAAATAAAAGAGTTAGCAAATAAAACACGATGGGTTTTAACATTGCTTGCAAGTGTTGGCTTATTTTTAATATTTATTTTTATAGAGCCTGTCTTGTTATTGCTAGGGCAAGAGTATGTTGCTGCGGCAATGTACGTTAAAATACTCGCAATTGGTCAATGGATTAATTTGAGCACTGGGTCTGTGGTTGTTATTTTGTTGATGACAGGTCATGAACGCTTGCATAAATATCAAAATTTAGTCATTACTATACTTTTTTTAATACTACTTTGGTTAACAATTCCTATTTATGGTGCTGTAGCTGCTGCGGTATTAACAGCTATAAGTATATCTGCTAAAAATTTACTAAGTTCGTATTATGTAAATAAGCGTGTATTTAAGGTGAATATCAATGATTTCTAAATTTGATAATTGTTTGTTTGTCCATGTCCCTAAAGTAGCAGGGCAAAGTGTTGAAAGTGTATTTTTGAAGCGGGCGGGTTTAAGTTGGCATCAACGAGATGCTTTTTTATTAAAGCAAAATAAACAGTTAAAATTAGGTCCGCCTCGCTTAGCTCATTTAACAGCGAGTGAGTATATTAAGCTTGGTTATGTTACGCAGCATGAGTTTGATGGTCTATATAAGTTCAGCTTTGTACGTAACCCGTGGGAGCGTATTTTATCTGAATATCAATATCGAGCCTATCGTTGCTCATTTAAAGACTTTTTATTAAAACAATTTCCAACTGTAAAAGATGACAATTATTACACTGGGGATGATTTATATCGCCATGTAATTCCTCAAGCTGAATTTGTTTGTGACAAGCAGGGAAAGTTGATGGTTGATTTTATAGGGCGTTTTGAGAAACTAACGAAAGATTTTGCTAAGGTCAGTAATTTTATCGCTGACGAACCTCTTTTACTTCCCCATAAAAATAAAACGAGCTTGAGCTTTAAACGTTTTTTACAACCTAAATCTAAGCACTATAGCGATTACTATTGTGATAAAACAGAGCAATTTGTGGCACGTTATTATGCACAAGATATTGAATTATTTAATTACTCTTTTGACTCCTAATTTCTGTTGTAGGGGTTGTTCGATGAAGCGATAAGTTAAACTAGATATTACACATGTCAGTATTGCTATTCCTATATTTATAAATGGTGCTGCTGGAGTGTCAAATGGCGTTGATGAATGAGTTGGTAGTACGTACTGCCGTAAATTTGTAGCAACAATAATTATGAGGAAATGTGTAAGGTAAATAGAGTAAGAAATCTTTCCTAGGTACTGCATTACTTTAGTTTTTAGTAAATATGAAACGGAACCATTTGATAAAGAAAAGTAATAAACTGTGATTGCGAAGATAAAAAATATAACTAATTGCCCCAGCTTATTTGTTGCTAATAGAGTTATGGCGCTATAAACCGCTATTAATAATGCTAGTTCTATCGTGGTAACTACTCGCTTAGAGTTATCACTAAACGTTTTTTTTCCCCTTATGTGATATACGGTAACGCCAAGGAAGAATCCTCCAATAGCTCGAATAAAACCTAAATCAAATGTTCTTAATAGTGTTGTAGGTTTTAAAATATAGATTGTAGTATAAGCAACCAAAAAAAGAACAATTGCCCAATATAGCAGATGTTGCTTTTTCACACTTTTTGCCACTAAAAAAAATAGTAAATAACTATAAAACTCTGATCCTATGCTCCAAGATGGCGTGTTCCACGACAGGTGATCGTCAAGCCCATGCGCATTTAGAAGTAAAAAATTTAAAATAAATGAATAAAGATCATTATTTATAAATGGGCTAGTGTCACCTAAGTTGAAGTGAATAAAAAGTATATATTTTAAAAAAATAAATACTAACCACACTACAAGTAAAAAAATATGCAATGGATATATACGTGCAAAACGATTTTGCATAAAAGTGAAAGCGTTTACTGTTTTAATTTTATCTTTATAGGCGTGAGTAATGACGAATCCTGATAATATGAAAAAAAAATCTACCAAAACATCGCTGTTAGTTATAAAAGTCGTTTTATCTATGTAATAAAAGGGTGAATGAAAAAATAAAACTAAAAGTGCTGCGATTCCTCGGAATGCATCTAAGTTATAGTATCTTTGTTTTTGCACACTTATCCTTGATTCGTTAATTATTTAGCGTGAAGCATACTGTTATTTTTTCTCATTATTATTTCAATGGAAACTATTTTATCGTTGTGTTTTAGTTTTACTCAATAGGTAGTTCATCATGGTGTGTATTCTCATAATGCTACCTATAATTTGTTGAACTTAAAAGTAAATGTTTATATTAACTCATAAGGTTAAATACATGATTACTCAATAGTAAACGGTAAGATGTCACCAATTTATTTTGACCATTGAGTTGCAGCGGTTTCATTGGAGAATCAATTGGGTTACTTTACCTGACCCTGTGATTTTCTCATAGTATTACGCTTTAAATTTTATCGTTAGCACATATCCTATTAAAGAAAATAATGACTGATTATTAAAACAGTTTGTCCCTTATAGTGCTGTGTGCTCGATCGTATACATATTTTAAGATCAATCCTTTCCTCTGATCGGTTTTAAAGGCATTCATGGTTTCTGCAAGCGCATTATCATACGAATCGCCAGCACTTCTTACCGATGTTTTTATTTCAGACTCTGTCAAGTGTTCATATATCGAATTGATAAATATGCCCTAATGATTCATAAGGTGTTGCATATGCCCTTGCTACTGATATTTACGCTAATGCGTTCAATATTAAATTGGTTTGTGTCGTCATTAAAACCCGCGACCTACAAAGCTGTGAATACTCATGCTTCCGCGTAGCAATAAGTTAAATTGTACATTTAGAAATAACATTTTGATTTTCATAGCTTCAAACTTATAGAGTCTTTGGCAAATATGGAGTGATTTAGCATGCGTTTTAAAAAGAAAGTACGATTTTACTCTTAAATTAGATAAAGTTCGTACTCTTTTCATACACTGAACTGCTTTTGAAGTCACAAAAAAGGTTTGTTCAGGATTAGTTAAGTGGTAAATGAGATATTGGCATGGTTAATTGAAATCAATTGAATTACATCATTTTTCTATTTTGGAGGGGAGTCGTTTATAGATATATTGAAGTAAGCATATTTTTAGTTATTAATGTAAAAAAATATGATTTTAATTTTCAATTTTTATAAACAAAAGCTTTTAAAATTCGAATCGTAAACTTTTGGCTGTTACAAGCGACAATCTGAAGCATTTTAATAATTGTGAGCATGTTAAAGTTAGTCATTATTGTAATTAGGTGTTAAAATTTTTTATCTCCTATGCTTTTAAACTTTTGAAAGTTATTGATTTTATTTGTTTTTTCAATAGTTGTTTTGTACAGTTTTTATTTGTGGCGTAATCAACTATAATACTGTCGCTTATTTATTGGGTTTTATATAATGTGCAGATATTTAATGCTTCAAAAGGAAATAAATAGTGATAACAAATAACTTAGGACTGTTTATATGCTCTTTTTTGAGCCTTTTTGTCTTCAGAAAAGTAGCTATTTATATAAATTTAGTTGATGTGCCTAACTCTCGTAAACACCATGCAGGTTCAGTACCTCTTGTGGGTGGTTTAGCTGTATTTATAGTAGTTTTTTCTTACCTACTTGTATTTCCCGGTACTATTTCATCTTCTATGCTTTATTTAGGCTGTGCTAGCATTTTATTATTTGTTGGGTTGCTTGACGATCTTTACGATATTAGTTTCAGATTACGTTTGTTATTACAGATAGTGATTTCTGGGATAATGATGTTTTTTGGTGGTTTAGTCTTAAATAACATTGGCGCTATATTTGGCGGTAGCCTTGTTGACTTATCTTATTTTGGTTATGTCATGACTGTTATAGCTGTCGTTGGTGCGATAAATGCCTTTAATATGGTTGATGGTATTGATGGTTTGTTAGGAGCTCTCGCGACAATTACATTTAGTTCTTTAGGCATATTATTTTATCTAAATAATCAGCAAGAACTTACTGCTTTTTGTACTGCAATAGTGTTTGCTATAGTACCTTATATATTAATGAATTTAGGAATACCACTAGGTCAACGCTTTAAGGTGTTTATGGGCGATGCTGGGAGTACCGTTATTGGTTTTACGGTGGTTTGGCTATTACTCGAGGGCTCACAATCAGGCAAGCTTAGTGCTTTTAGTCCCGTAACCGCGTTATGGCTAGCTGCAATTCCTATCATGGATGCCGTATCAACAATTATTAGACGAATTAAAAAAGGTCAATCGCCTTTCCAGCCGGATCGAGAGCATCTTCACCATATATTACAAAGGTTAGGGCTAGGCTCTAAAATGACGTTAGCAGTAATTTGCTCTATAGCTAGTTTATTAGCAAGTTTTGGGATTATTGCTCAAATTTATGATGTACCAGATTACATTATGTTCTATGGTTTTATTTTGTGTTTAATAGTATACAACCAGATAATGATGAATATATGGAGGTTTACAGTTGTAATTAGGCGCTTTGTAAGAGTTTTAAAAAGACAATCTAAAAATAAAATAGAATAAATCCACACGCTGATAATAGTACCGCGTAAACCCATCACTTATTTTTGAGTTAACTGTGTTTTATAAATTAATTAAGCAGGCAAGTGTTTTACTTGGTGGTAATCTCTCTGCGTCAGTATTAAATTTCTTTTCTGTTGCAATATCTATAAAAGCGCTTGGTATAGAGTCTTTTGGGGTAGTGACTTTATTACAAGCATACATTTTAGTTTTGAGCCTCTGTTTTAATCCGCAAGCATGGCAAGGCTTAATTAAGTTTTTCAATACACAAAGTGATAAAAAAGAATTAGTGAAATTAACTCTTCGTTATGATCTACTTTGCGCTATAGCTGGCACCATTTTAGCTGTTTTATTTTCTGATTTTTATGTCCAAGCCTTTAATTTAGTCGAATACACTGAATTACTAAAGTGGTCTGCAATATATATATTAATTAATCAGACAAGTGTTTCTATTGGCGTCTTACGTTACCAAGAGCGTTATGGTGCACTTGCCTTGCAAAGTATAATTAGTGCATCGTTCTTTTTTGCTTTTGCATTTTTAGGTCAATGGTATAACTTTGGTATAGAATACTTTGTAATCACTTACCTCATATCTTTGGCTGCGGGGAATCTTTTTATACAATTGAGTTGCTGCCACTATTTGTTTGAGCTTTTTAATACAGACACACAAATAAATAATTTTGAAATTGAATTCAATAAAAAAGCTTACAATAAATTTAATTATGGGGTTCATTTAACTGCTCTAGCCGNATTCCCGTAAAGCAATTAGACAATATATTGGTTGGTGCTGTGGTTTCAGTTGAGGCTGCGGGCGCATACAGAGTAATTAAGCAAATAGCGACGATTTCTACAAAAGTCACAGGTCCTTTAAACCAAGTGCTTTACCCTGAAATTAATAGCCTTCTTGCGGTTAAGGCATTTGAAAAAGTAAAAGCTGCAATGCTAAAATTAATTGTGTTGCTAGCATTCCCTTCTCTTTTTGTGGTGTTACTCGCCTCTATTACAATCGATTATTGGGTTCCTGCTATTTTTACAAATGAGTTACTTAGTTACAAATGGCAAATTATTACATTTTTAATTATCCATGCAGTAGCTACGGTATTTACACCTATTCATCCTGTGTTTCTTGCATTGGGGTATATTAAGAAGTTGTTCTACATCACTTTAGTTTCAAATATTGTACTATGTGTAACAATTGTTCTTTTTGGTTCTAAAGTAGAGTTATGGGGGGTTTTGCTAGCAATTTTTTTGCAGTACCTTCTTACTGTTACATGGAAGCTCCCACTAATTTTGAAAAAGTTAAGACAGGAAGTAAATGAAAGTACTGCACTACATACCTAATTTTTCGGTTACGACAGAGACGTTTATTTACGATCAAGTTCTAGGTATACAAGACTGTGGAATTGAATCTGCAGTATTAACATCGAAAAGGTTGAACTTGGAATCGCGTCCTTTCTCAAAGGTATATTTATCGCCATTTAAGATGGTTTTGAATGAACGTATTACTCAAAGCTTAACATTAAGATTTCAGTTAATGCCTTTTTTAATAGACTATATGTATTGGCAAAAAATATTAAATGAATTCCAACCTGACGTAATTCATTGCCATACTGGTAATGCAGTGAAAACGTGGATGCACGTGAGTGAAAGGCTAGGAGTTACTATTCCTACCGTTGCTTCTATGCATGGATCTGACGTGAATAGTGAGCCGCTAATTAGAAAAAGATATAAAGAAATTTTGTCTAAAGCTGGTCGTAAGACGTTTGTACATTGGACTGTTCCTTCTGATTTTTTGAAAGAAAAAATGACCGTTAACTTATCTATTCCAGCTAATAAAATATCGATAGTTCACAACGCTATTAACCCTATATTTACTAAGCCTTCAGAGGATGTTTCATTTGATCAACTGAAAGTTATTAGTGTCGGTCGATTTATTTCTTGTAAAGGTCAGATTTTTTTAATTCGTGCATTTAAACAAGTACTCAGTGTATATCCTAGCGCAACACTTACGTTAGTTGGTAATGGACCACTTAGGCATAGTCTAATTGAGCTTACTCAGGAGCTAGGTATTTACGAGAGTATTAATTTCATCGAGAATATTCGTCATGAGGATTTACCTCAGTTTTTATCTGAGCACAATGTATATGTACAGCCTTCAATTCGTGATGAAGTGACTTGCCAGGAGGAATCATTTGGGGTTGCTGCACTTGAGGCAATGGCTACAGGATTGTCTGTTATTGTTACAAATTGTGGTGGGCTAAAAGAGTTAGCACATTTTTGCGACACAAAAAGTGTCTCCGTTATCAAGCAAAAAGATGAAGATGATATCGCGGAAGCAATCCAGAATCACTTTATACAAAAGTCGCCTGTATCTACTGAAAAAAGAGCAATAATTAGTGATATTTTTTCAAGTCGTAAAAATGTTAACAGTTTGATTGACATCTATAAGCATACAATAAACCAAAAAAAATAAAATACTACCTAATACCACTCACCTTTAAAGTAAGTGGTATTTCTAGCTAAATAAGTTTATAAGCTCTTTAGTCATAAAAAAGGGCTCTTTTGAGTATTTTTTTGCTTTAAAATTATTTACTTCTTTAATACTAGTACTAAGATGATGTAATTCGTGGCACACAATTGCTAACTCATTTTTTTCTATATAAGAAGTAAGATCAGACTGGTGTTTATCGATTCGTTCATAGTTAGGGACTATTATACATCTTTTTTCCTTTTCGAGTAACTCAAATACAGTACCTGCACCGGCATGAGATATTATAATATTTGCCTCATCAATATAGGTCGAAAAGGTCTCTGAAAACGAAAAGTATGTACCATTCTTTGGTTTGTAAATACCATTATTTATTTGAAAAATAAACTCGTAATGAGGTAGTATTTCAGCAGCAAAATCAGCTGCGCGAATAAGTGATTCAAATGGTGAAGAGCCTACAGTCACTAAAACTTTCATAGGCGCCCACAAAACTTTGCATTTTTATAAAGCTTTTTTTGCTCTTTATTTTGTACCCAAAACTCACAACCTAACTTTGACATAATACGACCAGTGAATGATCGAGTATAAAAACGACAAAATGTTTCTATAAACACCACTTTTTTCCCAAATAATTTTAATATTAAAGAGGGTATTATTGCGATTCCAGGACCCGTTGAGATTATGCCAACAATTTCGTATTTGTAGCATAGCTTAATTGTCAGAGTACAAGAATGAATTATACCGATAGAGGCCATGAAAAATGATTTTAAGCGATTTTTTTTATGTCGAACATCACCTAGTTCATAGTGTAAAATTGATGAGTTAATGGGAGTAGTACCTAAAGTAATAAATTCTAAAGAAGACTTTGAAAGTCGATTGTAAAGTAATTTCATCTCCTGCTTATGGCCTCCTTCGCCATAAATAAGCAAGGTAATCTTTTGTTTTGACATATTTTAATCTTTTATATTAAATTTTGATGTGACACTAAAATACCGTCTTACTTTAACCGTAATACGCCAAATATGTGTCATCTTGAAAAAGTAGATTATGTTTATTGTTACAAAGCTCCAAAATATTATATAGCTTGGTATATAAAGCAACTCTGATGCTATACCGGGAGATGTAAATACAATCGCAATGATACACATAGTAATCAAAGCTTGCCTCGCTGAGAAGTCAAAACGCATAAAAATATGACGTAAATACTCTTGGTCTGGTTTAAATGTTGATTGCTTCTTTCTAATTAGTCTAAAAATTGTAGATGAAGCATTTATAATCGGAACAGTTGCTAGCCATAGATTAGTTAAGGCTTGAAAAGAACGAGATTCCCTCTGATAACCTTCAGTTAAAAACCAAATAACGGTAAATCTAATCACAGTGCTACCAGTATTCCTAATAAAAACTTTAAATCGTTGTCCAAAGGTGTGCCTATATTCATCAAGGCATATAGAATTGTGGCTATAGCAATTGTAATTGAGAATGAAATTAGTCGAATATGATCTGACAACATAAATGAAATTGCCATAGACCTAAAATAATCGTTGCCATCCTACCTAGCAAACCATCGATGCCATCAATCATATTAAAGTATTGATTGCCCCAATAGCCTTAGTAAAGTGGGTAAATACTTAAAAATAAATATGGTAGATTCAAATGAAAAAATAAGTCGCTTAGTTTAACAGTACACCTGACTATTAAACATCATAGCTAATGATATCAAAGCCTGAATTGTTAGTCTTTCGGTAAATCCTATATCTTTCAAATCGTCTAACATACATAAGTATGGTCAATAAGCCTGCACAGCTTAAGTAAATGTACTAATTTTCTAGTATTCCTGGGAAAACATGCAAATAACAATTTTAAATATAGATGATCCCGACTAAAGGCACTGTGCCAATATGTTTTTTCATTCATCTGGGATACCAACTAGATTGATGTATTTTGCTATTATTCTAAAAAATAAGGGTCAATAAAAATAGCGAAAATACACTTAAGTTATTTATGATCATAGTAAACGATATCTAACTTGTGTTGGTTGTATAATTTAATAACTGTAGGTAAAAGGTTAATATTCATTATTATTTATCGTGTTTTCACATGATTTAACTACGCGAGCATAATATGTTAGCTGTTATCCATTAGGTCGTGACATCAATCTACTTATTTCAATAGATTACAATAATATGCGAATTATATTTGTTTCTTTTTGTTATTAAAATAAAATCAGAATTATTTAACGGCTGATTTTAATTTTGAGGTGTATAACGCATATGTAACGATAGCAGCGAGGTGGTCAGCCATCAATTTGGTTGGGTATTGTAACCTAATTCATTTATAGGTCTGTCATTAAGCTCCATTATTGCTTTTTGCAAGGTCAATTTTTATGTTATTTAAAGCCAGTTTATTTTGACCAACACTGTTTTAATAAACTATTTTTTATTCCTGTTTAATCCTCACGGTCATAAATAATACGGGCTTGTGGAATATACACTTTATTTAAAATGTGACACCACTATTTCGTGTGAGTGAGTGCCTACTTAGTACCAGATTAAATAGGCTAAAAGTTTATTAATTAATATTGAGTAGCTTAGCCATTTTGTTTTGACTCACGACTGTGTTTTTTTGGTAATAAAAATGGTGCCGTTATTCATAGACCCGTTGGTTATACTTTCATTGTTACATCTAATGCTGGAGGAAAGCGATAAGAGTATGTTCAGTTGAACTTTCCTTACCGATTCAAGTTGCGCACTTACAATCTGAATCGTATATGTATTAAAAAACGCTACAAAAAAAATAGCGTTTTGATATACTGCCTACCATTTTATTTGGTGTAGGTTGGTTTGGTAGTGTTATGGAAAGTAATGTTGGGGCCATCGAGCAAGATATAAATACCACTTATTTGGGCTTACTCAGGTATAAGTGGCTGATTATAATAGGGACCGTACTGTCTGCATGTTTATCGGTAGTTGTAGCTCTTAACCAGCCTAATACATTTACTGCTCAAGTTTTTTTGTCCCCAGTCGAAAAATCTCAAAGCGGCGGCATATCTAAACTTGCGGGGCAATTCGGTGGTCTAGCTAGTATGGCTGGAATATCTTTGGGTGGTTCTGAGGGCTCTGATGTTGAAGCGGCTTTAGAATTTATGCAGAGCAGGGGATTTCTGCAAACATTTATTACTCAACGAAAGTTAATGCCTGACCTATTGGCTTTGAAGTCGTGGGATCAGGATACTAAAAAGCCAATTTATAATCGAGAAACTTATGACCCTTCAATAAATTCGTGGACTAGGGAGCCTCTTCCAGGTAAAAACGTTATACCTTCTGCTTGGGAGGGATATAATAAGTTGTTGAGTCAAATTAATACTACATATCTAAAAAAGAAAAATCTAATTGAGCTCAAAGTGACGACAGTTTCTCCCGAATTATCAGTTAACGTGACAAATTGGTTAATTGAAGATGTTAATCGATTTTGGAGAGAAAAAGATAAAAAAGAATCCGAAGAAGCTATTGAATATCTGAAAAACCAGGCATTAGAAACTAATGTCAGCGAATTGCGCACAGTATTTTATGAGCTGATTGCAGATCAAACTAGAACTAAGTTACTCTCTTCTGTTGGTGATTATCATTTGTTAAAACCACTATCTCCAGTGGTATATCCAGAGGAGAAGTCGGGACCGTCTAGAGCACTTATATGTATAGGTATTACTTTTTTTGGTGGACTACTTTTTTTGATACTCGCACTATTATTAACGCTTCGCTCTCGAGAAAAGGAAGTATGATAATAGAATCAATTAAGCCATGTGTGTTGCTTACTAGCAACCAATATAAACCAAACATAGGTGGTATTGAAAATTCAATATATCACCTAGGTCAAGAGTACAAGAAATTAGGTTATGATGTAGTTATTGTCGTGAGTGATTTGAACTCAGTTAACGCATCTCTCCCTGAGTACGAGCTGGAAGAAGGTATTATTATCTATAGGTACAAAGCCGAGAAAACATCTGGCTTTGGTCGTGGGGTTAAGCATGTTACTAATGCTATTAAGCTCTATAAAAAAGTATTTAAGAGACATAATCCATGTTTAACAGTCTGCAGGTTTCACTTTAATTTAGTCATTCTAAAAATGGCAGGTTATAAAAATATTGTTTACCTTGTGCCTGGAGTTGTCGAAAATGAAACTAAAGCAAGTTTCCGTCAACAAAATAGACTACTCGACTTAGTTAAAAGTAAAGTTTCTTTATTGCTGCATAAGGTAATGCAATACTTTGCATTTAAATACTGCGATAGACTGTTTGTGTTTAGTGAAAATATGCGTAGACAAATAGCCCGCGTAAATAAAACCAAACCTATATTAATTTGTAAGCCAGGTGTGAGTTTAACTCGATTTACCTTAGCATCCCCTAGCGAAAAACGTAAACTAAGAGAAGCAATCGGCTTGCCATTTCAAGGTCGAGTCTTTTTGTGTATTGGACGCTTCGTAAAGGCAAAAGGATTTGATATCGCGATTAAGGCTCTTAAAGAACTAGATGATAAAAATGTACAACTGTGGTTCTTAGGAGAAGGGGCTGAAGAAATTGAATTACGAGAACTATGCATCAGTCTTGATTTGAACACACAAGTTCAATTTTTAGGAAGACAAAGCTCTCCTGAAATATATTATAGAGCTTCTGATTTTTTTATTATGTCTTCAACTTATGAGCCATTGGGACAAACTATACTTGAAGCTCTTTGTTGTGGTCTACCAATTGTTGGGGCTAAGTCGAGTAGCAGTGTTGTTACAGCAACAAGTGAAATTCTAGATTCCACTAATAATATGTTGATTAATGAACATTCGTCAATATCATTCTCACTTGGGATGAAGGAATGTTTAAATTTGAATGGGGATAGTTATTTAACTTTACAAGCTGAAAATCGTAAATTGGCTGAGTTAAATTATAGTTGGCAAAAATTAGCAGAGGATTTGATATCTAATGACTAAGCTTATGTATCTTTTTTTTTCTGTGATTAATCGATTTGTACACTCTCAAATACTTCAACGTAAAGTAGATACGCTGGCCTATAATATTGTGATAAATAACTATAAATTACAAGGTGCTATAATTGGTAAAAATACTATTATAATCGACACCAAATTTTCTTCCTCAAGCAAGGGGGATCGTTTTTTTATTGGCGAAAATTGTACAATTACAGGTTCTACTTTACTCGGACATGATGCTTCACCAACCCTGCATATTGAAGAGTTGGTTATTCATAAGGAAAGTTTTCGTAAAGGTTCACGTCGCTCTTATCGCTCCCCAATTACTATAGGAAATAATGTATTTATTGGGTGGGGTAGTATCATTCTCCCAGGTGTGGAAATTGGAAATAATTGCGTTATTGGTGCGGGTAGTGTAGTTAGTAAAAGTATCCCCGCAGATATGGTTGCAGCTGGAAATCCCGCTCGCGTGATTAAATCAACTGATGATTATATAAAATCGTATCGTAGGCGGTTAGAAGAAGAACCGGATAATTTTTGATGATTAATCGTTTATTCGTTAGTGGGGAGCAGCCCGCATTTGCACATAAGCTATGCCTTTTTATGATGAGTATATACCTTTTGGCAGATATAGTCTCAGGGTTCACAGTACTACAGTTGGGGGTCGACTTAAAAATATCTTTACTGTACAAGCTGCCATTAACGATGCTTATTTTTGTACTTGTGTTTATTTTGGAACCGAAATACTTTTTAGCACTTTGCTTGATGTTGGCGATTCTTCTCACAGGGCCAATCATACAACTTGCCTCAAAAGCTGATGTATCCTTTTTTATAGCTGATTTCTCTTATGTTTATAAGATGCTAATGCCAATTTCAATTTTTATTTATTTTGGTTTATTGGCTGTCAAGTGGAAAAAGTTTACAGCTATTTGGCTTGAAAGAATTTTACTTAGTAATTTTGTTCTTTTATGTTTAAACCTTTTTCTAGGAGCAATGGGGTTTGGTCGAGCAAGTTATTCATTAAGGGACGGTGAAACCGCAGGGTCAAATGGCTTTATTTATGCGGCTAATGAATTAGGGGGAACGATGATAGTTTTATTTTCGTTTACCTTACATTTGTGTTGGAATTACAAGCCACGATGGTATCTTTTTTTCTCGTTATTTACGGTTTTATGTGGTCTTTTGGTTGCAACAAAAACTGCGATGCTAGCTACACTTATTCTTATTTTTTTAATACCGATTGCAAATGAAAGAGAGCGGTTTTTTAACTTTACGAAACTGAAGTGTATTACTTTTATACCAATGCTAGTATCTATTTCAGTGGTAATATTTCTTATTACTGATTTACTACAAGCACTCGGCTTATATGATAGGTTTTTATGGATATTAACAGATAAGGGCGTTTTGGGCGTTATTTGGTCAGGGCGAGAAGTTTATGTGCGCGACTTATTAGTTGTGTATATAGAAAATCTTGATTTTTGGCAACAGTTTTTCGGAGTAGGGACTGCAGGCGTTGCACAATACTTACCCGTTAAATACTCCGCTGAAGTTGACTTTATAGATACTATCGTATGGTTTGGTTTTCCTGGTTTAGCAATTAGCTTAGGCTTCTATATTTTTACATTATTAAAAGCAGCAAAGCAATTTACCTATTCAGACTCTAAATATAGCCCTTGTGTTTTTGTTGGTGGGATTATCTTATTGTTTTTATCTCAATTAAGTGGTCATATTTGGATGTCTGGGACTTTAGGTATTTCACTAGGTTGTTTTCTATCTTTGCTTTGGGTTGATAAAAGACAAAGGAGGTGAGTTTGAATAATGAAGTTCCTTTGGTTTCTGTGTGGATACCTACTTATAATAGACTCGAATTATTGAAAAGAGCAGTTAAGTCAGTGCAGAATCAGACTTATCCAAATATTGAAATATTTATTGTTGATAACGGCTCTACTGATGGTACTAAAGAGTATTTAAAAAGATTAAAAAAATCGTTCAACAATATACAATATTATTGCTTTGATAAAAATGAAGGGGCCTGTCAGGCAAGAAACTATGCAATTAAACATGCGACAGGACTTTTTGCGACAGGACTTGATGATGACGATGAATTTTTATTAACTCGAATAGAAGAACTTGTTTCTGCATTTGATGAAAAGTATGCTTTTGTATGTAGTAGTTATATTTGGGATTATGGGAAGATCAGAAAGCCATTACTAAATACTGAACTCATTATTGATTTAGATAAACAATTAAACTTTAATCAAGCATCGAATCAAGTGCTTACATATAGACAGCGATTAATCGATGTAGGTATGTTTGATATTTCAGTTGTTTCGTCACAAGACTGGGAACTTTGGACAAGGATGATTATTAAGTTTGGTTCAGCTAAGCGCATAAAAAGACCTTCTTATATTGTACATACTGCCCATGATAAACCAAGAATTACAGATAGCTTAAATAATCGTTCCGTTGGTTTTAATCAGTATTATGAGCGCTATGGACATCTTATGTCTAAAAGTAATAAAAAATGCTATGATTTTTTAGTTCATTATAATGAAGGAAGTAAAACAACCCTATATACAGTGTTGAGCTTTTTTACTCCTGCGATCGCTAATAAGTTACTAAAATCTTGGTTAGCATCTATTTTCCCCGAACTCGCTAAGAAGCGTCTTGAATTGTTTAAAAAGGGTGAACGTGAGTAAAATCTGTTTTATTAGTAATTTATTTCCGTCTAAACGCGATCCTTCTTTTGGTATTTTTGTAGGTAAAAATTACGATCAGCTTATAGAACAAGGCTACCAGATAGTAAGTAAAGTAGTTATTGATTACCGTACGTCTGGTTTTAAAAAATTATTAAATTATATCCGGTTTATATACCAAGGTATTGTAGCTATAGGTAAGTATAATTATGATTTTATATACTTTCATTACCTAACATATTCAACTATATGCATATTGCCTTATTTACTTGTGTGTAAACCAAAGTATGTAGTAAATATACATGGGGATGATCTGGTTGGAGCTACCATCATGCATAAAGTCATGGGGGTGGGATCATCCTTAATACTGAAACATAGCACTGCTGTAATTGTTCCTTCTGAATTTTTTAAAACTACTTTTCTTACTTTATATCCTTGGTATTGTGAACAAAAAATTATTGTATCTCCTTCCGGAGGTGTCAACTTTAGTACATTTAAATCATTAAAAGAGCGAAGTGAAGATCACTTTACTTTAGGTTATGTCTCTCGTGTTGATGAAGGAAAAGGTTGGCCTGAACTATTAGATGCAATAGCCTTAATTAAAAGTAAACAGCCCGAACTTCTAAATAATTTTCAATTAAAAATGTATGGTACTGGTGCTGAAGTTGAGCAGCTAAAAAGTACAATATTGACGTTGAATCTTTGCACTGTAGTTACTTACTTTGGGGCATTAGATCATAAGCAACTAGTTACTAAATACACTGAAATGAATGCATTTATTTTTCCTACACATCGTGAGAGCTTCGGCTTAGTTGCGGTTGAAGCGTTGGCGTGTAGTACGCCTGTATTGGCTTCTAATATTAATCCGGTAAACGAAATTGTTATTGAGGGTGTTAACGGGTTACTCTTTGAAAAACAAAACGCACACTCTATGGCTGAAAAAATAATCGAACTTTTAAAGATGCATAAAGTTGATTATGAGCGTTTGGTTAGTAATGCCCGTAACTCTGTTCAGGGTTATAATTCCAACCATGTTGCAAAAAAGTTAGATGATGATCTATGTAAAGTAATAAAAAAAAAGGTTTAGCTTAAGGTTATTGCAGAACAGTTAAGAAATATTTAACGATCCATTGACCAGATCTTCTGGTTAGTTTATAGAGGCTTCTGAATTCCTTCAGGAGCCTTTTATTTTGCAACTCACTACCGCACTTTCTCTGGTTAATGGCTACGCACCCAATTCAGTAGGCTTCCTGTTGAAATAGCTGTTTGGACCGTCATTTTTATGTCGTTTTATCGTGAAGACCTACTGTGAGTATTGTCAGTAAATTAGGGCTCGCTTTATCTGGTAGAAAAGAACTCGTTGCACTCAGTACTGTTGTAAAGGTTAGGCAGCTACTTGGAGCTGATGCCATTAAACAGGTTTTTGAGCAAAGTCAGCAAATGTGGAAGCTGATGCGAACCATCCTACATGGTGCGGGTTATCACTACTGGAGGTTGATGGTGTCATTTGGCGCACAGCAGATACCGCTGAAAATCAACACGCATTCCCCACGTGGAAAATCAGTATGGTGACACGGCTTTCCCTCAGGTTCGCATGGTGTGTTTGATGGAGTTAACTAGCCATTTATTAATGGGGAGCGCCTTTGATAGTTGCCGTACTAGTGAAATGGTGTTGGCTGAATACTTAATCGAGGCTACACCCGATAACTCACAGACGTTATTTGATAGAGGCTTCTATTCTCTAGGCTTTCCTCGATTTTTATAAGCTAGGAAAGTGCTTTTAGTGTTAGTTGACAGTGCCCAACCACCTTACGCGCAAATAAATCAATAGCTGCTGCTAAATAAGCTCAGCGATTAACTGTCCGAACATACGTAACATTACTGCACCATATTATATTAGGTTTATTATCTATCCAATAAATTTTCTAGCGCAAAGTATCTTGCAACTTTCTAGCTTTCACTTAATTATTAGCTTATTGGCGTGATAACGAATTAATTCATAGTTATTAATAGTTACGACCTTAGCGATTACCTTCGTATCTGTTTAGTCTTTGTCCATTGTATGTATTCTTTGATTTTTCAGTCTTAACCTTACTTTCTTAAGTGCTGGTATTTTATAACTTATAGCTGTTGTAATACACATTGAATAATTTGAAGAATACGTCAATAGGATAACGCTCTCGCTGATTAAGCTTTCAATTAACGAAAATTGTTCCGGGGATCTGAACATCAAAAGAGCGATTTTGATGTGAAATGGTCAGCGTATCAGAGCCTTTAATCATATTATTAAAAGTTAAATAGTTTAATATTCCCCCCAATTCAATGCGTTGGATTTTTTTAAGTTCACGAGTTTGAATTTTATCAGAGATGATTGGAGGAGCTAAAGATAATTGATTATCGCCTTTAGCTTCTTATGTATAACCCTAACCAAGAATAAGTTGTGCGGTTTCTAGTTTTATTGCCAAAGAAGATTTTGTCCGTTTCAATTCAGTTACTTTTTTACCCAAAATGTTATGTTTATTAGCATAACATTTCTTTCTTAATGGATAATTAAAATAATGTATCGCACGCAATACGTGTTTAGTGCTGGTTAGTAATGTGAAAATCAACAGAGCCTAGTTAAATTACAAACTTTTAAAAGCACTTCTATTATCCATTGATGATCTAATAGTAAATAATAATTTTATAGCTAATAAAAACTACGTACCAAAGTTCAGCTAAATTAACAGTTGAATTTTGGGTTTCAACCTAATTCAATAATATTGAAACCACACGGATTTCTGAATTCTTCCTATAAATAAATTAAACTTTAAATGCATCTACAGACAAGCGAAGTTCTTCCGCTAGCTTTGCGACCTCAGAGCTAGATATATTTGTTTGGCTTGCACCTTCAGCTGTTTGTTCGGCAATAGCTACAATTGACTCAAGACGTTCACTTATTTCTTGTGCTACTTGTTGCTGCTCTTGTGCTGCTGTTGAGATTTGTTCGCTTACATCGTGCGCTTGCGATACAGCAAACGTAATAGAGTCAAGCGCAGTGCTCGCTAAGTCAGTTTGCTCCACACATGAGACTGCGCGTTGCTTTCCTTTACTCATTGCCGTTACAGCCGCTTCTGCGCCTGTTTGTAGTGACTCAATCATTGATTGTATCTCTTGAGTAGACTCTTGCGTTTTACTTGCTAGAGATCGTACTTCGTCGGCTACAACAGCAAAGCCTCGACCATACTCACCAGCACGCGCTGCTTCAATTGCTGCATTAAGTGCTAGTAAGTTAGTTTGGTCAGCGATACCGCGTATTACATCTAATATGCTGCCAATAGATGCACTATCTTGATGTAATTTATTAATTACTTGTGATGCGTCATCTACTTCTCGGGCGAGTTGTTCAATAGTCGATTTATTGTTATTAGAAATACCTTTTACACGTTCAGCTTCTTTGTCCGCATTTTTGATTTCGCTTAACGCTTGTTGCGCACTATTACTTACTGTTTGTGAGGTACTGCTCATTTCAGTTGTTGCTGTGGCAGCTTGTTCTACTTGTGCTTGTTGGTTTCTTATTGCTTGGCTTGATTCAGCTGTAATTGCTGATGTTTCTTCTGATGCAGCAGCAAGTTGAATTGAACGAGAAATAATACCTTTAATTAAGCTACGTAAGCTGTCTATTAATGTATTGCAACTTTTAGATAACTCACCAAACTCATCTTTGGCGGTGTCATCTAATCTCTGAGTCATATCACCGCTGGCAACAATATCCAAAATTCGGTTAACTTCTGCAAGTGGTTTTGTAATACGGCTAACCGTAATAATAGCGATTGCTATAGCTAAAAGTGTTGCAATAACCATCCCAACCCATGTCCATAAGTTGGCTGAATCTACATCACTTCGTACACCTTGCTGAAGTTTAAATGCTTCATTGCTGGCTTGCTTAACTAGTTCATCTATTTGATTCAAAGCCATTTTTGTAGCTTGCTCAGATTGCGCTAATTCTTTTTCGGTAAGCTCTATAGCGTCAATTAAACGTTTTTTATTTGCAGATAAGCCATTATTACCTTTTATATTGTTCTCTAGTGTATCCACATACTCTTTTAAACTGTTGTATAAATCACTATGTGTTTGCTCTATCGCTGGCTTTATTAACGCGACCGTACGAGTTACTTCTTCTAGGTAGTACGTTTGCTCGTTCTTTACAATATCCAGTGTGTTGATAGTTTTAACCGTGAGCATGTCAGTGCTGTTACTTACCACTGACATAAAGTTATTTTCTAGATTGTTAGCAGCTTGGAATGCGCGCGGATGGTTTTGCTCAAAGCCATCTATATCAATAATATCGAGGACAATAGAGTTTGCGTCTTCTGCGCTTAGCTCTATATTTTCTAGTTGTGTTTTTAAAGACTTGCTAAGTGCTAATTGTTTGTTTTTGTCGGCTATTAAGCTCTCAACAACTTTTAAAAAGCTTAAATAGGTTTTTTCTACATTTTGACTACTTTGATTTAATATAGGATCGTTTTTTACAACAGCTTGTAGTTCGCTATGCAAGGTACTGAATAGTTGTTTTTGTTCGCTAACTTGTTTTTTTATTGGAGTTAGCTCACTTACAGATGATGTATAAAAACTTGCTTGGGCTGCTTTACTCATTAAAATAAATTCAGCTTGTAACTTAGCGCTTTTATTTAATGCGGGAAGTGATAGTTGATTCACTTTTTGAGTAGAACGATCGATATTTGCTATTTTTATTAGAGAATTACCACCAATTATTAAAAGTAATAGCGTGATGAATATAAAACCACCCCAAATACGTTGGCTTACTGTTAGATTCATATGGATTCCACTCAAAGGTACTTAATTAAAACTTATCGGCTTGTATTCAGATAAGTTAAGTAATTAAAATCAATTACTTTAATTAATTTTAACTATTAATTCATAAATCTAACAGATGTATTAGTTTTTTTCAGTTTATTTAGACAAAAGGTGGGATTTTTCTGTAATTACTTTTTTATTAGTTAGTTCCATTAATGACATAGTATTACCCCACACACAGCCTGTATCTAAAGCGTGTACATGTTTAAAGCCAGTACTTCCTTCAAGAGCAGCCCAATGACCAAAAATAATGTCGTGTGTAGAAGTGCGTATATTTGGATGACAGAACCAAGGTGTTAGCTCATTATTTTTATTTATTGCACCTTTAGCAATAAGTTCGAGTTTATTGTTTTGGGTTAAAAAGCGCATACGGGTAAAGTAATTAACGATATACCTAAATTTTTCAAAACAATCGAGTTCGTTTGACCACATTGCTGGATGAGGTTGGTACATGCGTTCAAAAAATGTTTTTGCATTATTTGACTGATAACACTCTTGAGCAAATTGTGCGTGTTTTAACGCTTGTTCAATTGACCAGTTAGGGTTCAACCCCGCATGAGCAATAAAGCTATCATGTTGTTTTAAATATAATGCAATAGGTTGGGTTTGTAGGTAAGAGATGTAGTGTTGTAATTTATTACTATTAAATATTGGGGCTAGTTTATCTTTAGGATTAGTCGGTTTATTTAGGTAATAGCAGGCAATCATGTGTAAATCATGATTGCCCAGTGTAATTGTCATGCTATTTTGGTGTTGGTAAATATAATCTAAGCAGGCAAGAGAATCAGGTCCACGTGCAACTATATCGCCAACCAAATAAAGATGATCTTTACTTGGGTTAAAATCAACCCTTTGTAACAAAGTGCTAAATTCGCTAAAGCAGCCTTGTAAATCACCTATCGCATAATCAGCCATCGGGTGCTGCCATTATTTAATGTAAAATATTAGGACAAGCCAAACGAAACACATTAATAGGTGCTTGAAACTCAGAACCAAACTCATTACGCAGAGTATAGTGGCCTTGCATTGTGCCTACAGGTGTATCAAGGATGGCTCCGCTGGTGTATTTATAACTTTCACCAGGAGCGATAGTTGGCATTTCGCCCACAACACCTTCGCCTTCAACTTCAATTTCTTTGCCATTTGCATCGGTTATTAACCAATAACGACTAAGTAATTTTGCGCTACATAGGCTGTGATTTCGAATAGTTACCGAATAAGCAAATACGTATTTTTCGATCTCTGGTTGAGATTGACCTTCTACGTAAAATGTTTCTACCGATACCTTAACAGGCGATCCAATATTACTGCTTGTTGTCATAAATCCAATTAGCTATGTCAATAAATTGTTGTAAAGATAAGCGCTCAGCACGAAGTGTTATATCAATGCCGATGCTAGTAAGCTCTTCTGCAGTTAGTAAGTTGGCTAAGCTATTTCGTAGTGTTTTACGACGTTGATTAAAAGCTTCTAAACAAACTGTATTTAAAATTTTAACGCTTTTTGCAGTGCGTTGTTCTGGTTTTTTAGGGATAAGGCGTATAACAGCCGAATCAACCTTAGGCGCTGGCTTAAAGCACTCTGGTGGTACTTCTATTACTGGCATTGCATTACAGTAATACTGCGTCATTACGCTCAAGCGACCAAATGTTTTGCTACCAGGACCTGCAACCATACGCTTTACTACTTCTTTTTGTAGCATAAAGTGCATGTGTTCAATATTGTCAGCAAATTCAAAAAGATGAAACAATAATGGTGTAGAAATATTGTAAGGTAAGTTACCAAACACTTTTAATTTTTTATCGTCTCTAACTAAGCTAGCAAAATCAAACGTCATTGCATCGCCCTGATTAACCGTTAGCTTAGGGCCTAAAAATGGATGCTCAATTAAACGTTGTGCTAAATCTTTATCTAATTCAACAACAGTTAAGTGGCCGCTCAGTTCTGCAACAGGTTCTGTGATTGCACCTAAGCCTGGACCAATTTCTACTAGATTGTCCTCTGGCTTAGGATCAATAGCAGAGACTATTTTATCGATGATCATTTCATCAAATAAAAAGTTTTGTCCAAAACGTTTTCGGGCGCGGTGTCCTAAATGTACTTTATCGGTCATTGATTTTGTGCTTTTTCATGGGCGAGCTTAATTGCTTCGCGGATCGCTAATTCAAAACTGCCAACATCAGCTTTTCCGGTACCGGCTAAATCTAGCGCTGTACCGTGGTCAACTGAGGTGCGGATAAATGGTAAGCCAAGGGTAATATTTACCGATTTACCAAATCCCTTGTATTTTAGCACAGGTAATCCCTGATCGTGATACATAGCAAGTACAGCATCGGCTTCTGATAAGTATTTATCTTGAAATAGAGTATCGGCTGGAAGTGGTCCGATTAAATTCATACCCTGACTTCTAAGTACATCTAGAGTTGGTGTGATTGTTTCTATTTCTTCACGTCCAAGATGACCGTCTTCACCAGCATGAGGGTTTAACCCGCATACCAAAATGCGTGGGTGTTCAATACCAAACTTAGTGCGTAGGTCGTGATTTAATATGCCTGCAACTTTAGTTAAACGCTCAGGCGTAATAGCACGTGATACATAAGCAAGTGGAATATGAGTAGTCACAAGTGCAACTCTCAAACCTTCAGTTGCTAATAGCATTACTACATCTGCTGTGTTTGACTGCTGAGCAAAGTACTCAGTGTGTCCACTAAATGAAATACCAGCTTTATTAATAATACCTTTGTGCACAGGACCGGTAACAACAGCATCGAACGTACCGTCCATGTTTTTTTCACTTGCGATTCGCAAAGTGTCTAAAACATATTGTCCGTTACTATCGTTTAATACACCAAGCTCTACTTCTGCACCTAAATCAACCTGATCAAGATAAACACTGCCAGCAGGAGCGGGCAGTGCAGGTTTATTTGGATCAAATTTTATTAAGTTAATAGTTAAACCAAGATGTTTTGCACGTTCTTTAAGTAGTTTGCCATCAGCAATAATTACAAGTTGTACATCCCACGCTTGCTGAGCAAGCGTGAGTAGTAAGTCGGGACCTATGCCAGCAGGCTCGCCTGGCGTAATAGCAATTCTTAAAGTCATATTTATTGGTCTGCTGGGAAAATATCAACATGGGCTTGTTCGCGCATTTCTTGCTGCCAGTTAAAACTTTCTTCTTTGAATTTACGGTTAAATAACATGCCATGAGCACGGTTACGTTTAGCTTGTTCTGTTTTATCAGCTACGCGCTTACCTAGTAACTGAACTATATGCCAACCGAACTGCGTTCTAAATGGTTCACTAATTTCATCTTGTTTAAGTGAAAGTAGCGTATCTTTAAATGCAGGAACATAGGTAGTTGGGTCTGTCCAATCGTACTCACCACCTTTAAGTGCTGAACCAGGGTCTTCAGAGTATTCTTTAGCTAGCTCACCAAAATCAGCAGTACCATCGCGTAATCTTTTTGCAAACGAGGCAAGCATAGAGCGAGCTTTTTCTTCGCTTAAAATAATTGAAGGTTTAATTAGTATGTGACGAGAGCGCACTTCAGTTGTTTCTACAACTTGGCGACCACGAATTTCCTGTACTTTAATAATATGAAAACCAGCACCAGAACGAAGAGGACCAATAATAGCACCGCTTTTTTTACCTTTAACAGCTTCAGCGAATAATGATGGCATTTCGTTAATGCCCATCCAGCCTAGTTGTCCACCTTCAAGTGCTTTTGAACCACTTGATGAAGAAATTGCAATACGCTTAAATTCTTGACCATCTTGTAGTAGTTCAATTACTTTATCTGCACGTGTTTTTGCATCGTTAATTTCATCAGGAGTCGCATCGTTAGGAATGTCGATTAAAATGTGCCCAATATCATATTCTTCAGAATTTTGACCTTGAGTTTCCATAATCTTTAAAAGGTTATCAACTTCTTGTTCGCTAATATAAATACGACGGTCTACGTTTGCACGTGTTACTTGTTGCGTCGTAATTTCTTTACGAATTTCTTCACGATATGCTTGAAAACTTTCGCCAGCACCTTCAATTGTACGACGTAAATCGGCAATTGTACCGCCTTGTTCTTTCGCCATATTTGCAAGTGTTTGGTCAAGTTGGCTATCAGATATTTCTAAACCCATACGTTCAGCCATCTGCATCATTAGTGTTTGACTAACTAAGCGTTCTATTGCTTGTACACGTAATGTTTCGTCTTTAGGCAGTTGCTGACTTTGTTCTTCAGCTTGCTTTTTAACACGGTTAATAATGGTGTCTACTTCACTTTTTAATATAACGCCTTCGTTTACTACACCAATAACTTTATCTATTTCTACTGGGGCTGCAAATGCACTTTGGCAAAGGCTAATACTTAATACTGCTGATGTTAATAATTTTTTTAAATTCATATTCTTTTTACTACTCTTGCTAATAGTACTGTTGTGATACTAGTTATTGAGAAAATACGGTCTACGATAGCCAAAAATACCTTGTTGTAATAATTTTTTTGCATCATAACGGCTTTTACTACCAAGTCCTTTTAATACAAAGTTAAAACTAATACCCGAATCAAAGGTTGCTTGCTCTTGCCCGATTGACTGATTTAAGTCAGTTTCAATCTGGCGATGACCAGTAATTTGGAATGCCCAACAACATGACTCATACTGTAACCCGCTCAATATTTCGACGCTTCGGTTATTGTTAAGGTCACGATGGTAGCTTGCAATAAACTGCCATTCGTCACTAATTGGAATGCTTGTAAAGACACCTGCTTGTTCAATTGTATTTCCTGAGACATCATTTGCATAGCGATGGTTCAATTGTACTAGCTGATTTTCATCACCTTTATAATCTAAGGTAACATTCGATTGGATCATTTGTTTACTATCAGTGTCGTATTGTACACCACCAGAGAGGTACCAACGACGATGCCAATGTAACATGGTTTGCGCTGCAAATAATGCATTGTAGTTAGTATCAGAGTTTAAACCTTGCTCTGTAGGTTTAGCCGAGTCACTTAAATAAAAGATTTGACCAGCACTAAAGTTAAATATTTCTTCTTGTTTTTTATCGAATAAACGCGTTGTTGCACCCAAAGTAAATTGGTTTGCAGCAGCAATACGGTCAACGCCCGAAAAACGCGTATCTCTAAATAAACCATAGTAATCGTCTTGCAACTTGGTTGTATCAAATAGACCTATATCAGATTGATCTTTATTTGGTGTATATAAATACTGAATTTGCGGCTCAAGGGTTTGAATACCATCGTCAACAAAATATGACGTATCGCGTTCAAAATTAAGCTGTGAGTACAAACGTACCTTAGGAATAGTACGAGACACACTTTCACGGTAATCAGTACCACTTAAGTCACCATGCTGCTTGTAATTGGTTTGTAATAAACTAACTTCTGATAGAAACGACCAAGCATGCTTTTTATAGTCAAAGCGTGCTTTTGGTTCAATATGAACACGTGTTGCCTCGTCAATAATTGCTGAGTCGTTAGTAAAGTGGCTTATTTCACCCGCTACGCTAAAGTCAAAATGATCAATTCGCCAAGGTGCTGTTTGCGTAAAATTAATTTGTGGTATTGCAGTATATGATTCTAAGTGATCGCCTAGTACTTCAAAGTTTTGAACTTTAATATCGGTACGCCATGTATCACCTAAATGCGTAAGTGCACCTGTACGGTATAGTTGAGTATCGGTTTTGTTAGCGTAGTTAGAATCTAAATCGGTTATGTAGTTATCGTCGCTTACGTTTGTTATATCTACGTTTGCACGCCAGTTTTCACTTAAATAACTTCTTTGTTGCCAATGAAACATATAACGCTCATCTAATTCTGGCTCAGAGTCGTCTTCATTTAAGTATTCTATACCTACTAAGCCTTCATGTTGCTCAGTTAAATACCTGACTTCTGTTTGTAGTTGCAGTCCTATACGTGACATATAACGCGGCGTAATAGTTGCGTCAAAATTGGGTGCAATATTTAAATAATACGGTGTTATTGTTTCAAGCCCATATTTATCAGAACTTGAAATGTTTGGTGTAAGCAAACCAGATTTACGTCGCTCATCAAGAGGAAAGGTAAAGTAAGGTAAGTATAAAACCGGTGTATCAAGAATGCGTAATATAGCGTTGTGCGTTTCGCCCCAACCTTCTTCTCTTGATAGGTTAATTTCGTCGGCTTCAATTTCCCAAACAGGCGTTTCGCCAGGGCAAGCAGTAAAGCTTGCATTCATTAGCACTAAGCCAGACTCATTAACAGTGAGTTTTTCGGCTCCGCCTTTACCTTGCTGCTCAGTTAAGCTGTAATCAGCACCAAGCAAGCTAATCTCTGAATTATTTAAATCAGCGTTTAAACCAGTGCTGTTTACTTGGCTAATATAGTCACGATAAGTAATTGGACCGGTTGCATTTAATAAGCCGCGTTGCTTGTCTATTAACGCAGTTTGTGCGGACAAACTCATATTAACGGTGTTAATATCAACGTTGCCAGTAAATTCAGCGCTTTGAGCGCCAAGGAGCTCTACATCATCGGCTTTAATGTCAACAGTACCAAGCCCAAGGCCTGGAAGCGGTTGCCAAGCACTGGTTTGCATTGAAGTGCCACAAAGCTTGTGTGTCAGTTCAGTTTCGGCAAGCGATGGTGCGCTAATTACGCCTAGCATCAATATGCCCCAGGTTTTGCTCATTTATTGCCCTTAATGCTCTTTAACTAAATATAATATAGACATAATAAAGGAAAATAATGGCAAATACAGTAATTGACCTAATTAACTTAGCTAAAAATAGATATCTTATAAAATGACACGTATTGATAATTTGCAACAATTTATAAACACGCACTTTGATGCTCAGGCAACTACATTAACCGCCATTACGGGGGATGCGAGTTTTCGACGTTATTACCGGTTAAGTTACGCTAATAAGCACTTTATTGTTATGGACTCCGATCCAAAAAAAGTGAATAACACTCCTTATATTTTGCTTAATAAAGTATTTACTGACCAAGGCTTTTTATTGCCTCATATTATAGCGAGCGATGAGCAACAAGGTTTTTTTATATTAAGCGATTTAGGGAGTACGCATTTAGCCGATATGCTAAATGATGTAAATCGAACAAAGCATTATGAAGCGTTAATAGACTTAAGTGCTCAATGGGCAAAAACGCCTGCATCTGTTGCTATGCAAGCTTATAATAAGGATTTTATAGCGCTCGAGCTTGATATATTTAGCCAGTGGTTAGTTAATGATTTTATAGGTATTGATCTCAGTACAGAATCCAATATTCAATATCAAGCAATGTGGCAAGCAAGCAGTAAACAGTTAACTAATATTATGCTAGCTCAACCCATAGTTACAGTACATCGCGACTACCATAGCCGTAATATAATGCACAGTAATGGCAAGTGGGCGATTATAGATTATCAAGACGCCGTGCGCGGTCCGCTTTGCTACGATTTAGTATCGCTACTACGCGATTGCTACTTTAAACTGCCTCAACAAGAGTTAACAAGCTTGCTTGATTTTGCTTATCAAGAATTTACGGCTCAAAATTTACTGGCTAACACTTCATTCGATGAATTTAAATATTGGTTTGATTTAACTGGTCTGCAGCGTCATTTAAAAGCGGCGGGTATATTTTGTCGTTTATATTTACGTGATGGTAAAACCGGTTACTTAGACAATATTTTACCAACCCTTGATTATATTGTTGAAGTAGCTGCCAATTATCCAGATCTTAAAGCATTAAGTGATTGGACTAAAAATATAATCATCCCAAAAGTAACAAAACAGTTGGCAAAGGAGCGTAAATGAAAGCGATGATTTTAGCCGCTGGACGCGGACAACGTATGATGCCACTGACGCAAAATATGCCCAAACCTATGTTAAAAGTGGTAGGTAAACCGCTTATTGAGCACCACATAAATAATCTAAAAGCTGCTGGCATCACAAATATTGTAATAAACCTTGCGTGGCAGGGTGATAAAATTAAAAATTACTTTAATGATGGTAGTCAGTTTGGTGTAAACATACAGTACAGCCAAGAAGTTGAAGGTGGTCTTGAAACCGCTGGCGGTATTATCGAGGCGTTACCATTACTAGGCGATACATTTATTGTTATAAATGGAGATGTATTTACTGATTACGATGTTAGTGCGCTAACGCAGTTGCATTTGCAAAGTGGTGAAGCGCATATAGTGCTCATAGAAAACCCACCACATAACAAAGATGGCGATTTTGCCTTAAGTCATTTATCGCCTGATAGTCAAAAGTATACATTTTCGGGTATTGGTCGTTATCAAGCTGATTTTTTTCAAGGCTTTGAGCTAGGCATTCGTCCACTTGGACCAATATTACGGAAAAAGCTTGCTGAACATTTAGTTTCTACTGAACTTTATATAGGGCAGTGGGATGATATCGGTACACCAGAGCGACTAGCTGCGCTTAACGAACGCTTAGCGTTAGCAAACATATAAATTTAATAGAGGTAGTTGCTTAGATGTGGGGAAAAATACTCGGTTTTTGCTTTGGTTTTATGTTTGGCAAAATATTTGGTGCAATTTTAGGGTTATACCTTGGTCATTTATTTGATAAAAGCTTAAAAAATAATTTTGATAAAGCAGGCGGTTTTTCTAGTTTGTTTAAAGGTGATGATGTAAACGAGCGGCAAGCTTTGTTTTTTTCGAGTTGCTTTGCCGTAATGGGTCATATTGCTAAGTCCAACGGACGAGTTAGCGAAATACATATAAAAGCTGCTAACTTATTTATGGACGAAATGGGCTTAAAAGGCGAAGAACGCCGTGAAGCGCAGCATGCTTTTCAGTCCGGTAAAGAAAGTGATTTTTCATTAAAAGAAACGGTATACGACTTTAAAGAGCGATTTGCAAAGCGTCATGATTTATTGCAATTATTTTTAGAAATTCAAATTCAAATGGCATTTTCTGATGGTGTATTAGCTGAGCAAGAAAAAAAGCTATTGAATGAAGTCAGCAAACAATTAGGTATTTCTAAAGCACATTTTATATTTGTATTAAAACGCTACCAAGCTGAATTTAATTTTAGACAACAGCAAGAACGCTTTAAGCAACAGCAAAATAAAAGTAGTAGTTATCGTGAAGGCTCTGGTCATCACGTACCGCCAAATAATAATATGAATCGTGCACAAGCATTGGCACTATTAGGGCTTAATGATGGTGTGACTGAGCGAGAGATAAAAGTAGCTTATCGTAAGTTAATGGCTCAGCACCACCCAGATAAGTTGGTATCACAAGGTTTACCAAAACACATGATGGAACTTGCTGTTAAAAAAAGCCAAGATATACAGGCCGCTTACGAGTATTTAAAAAAGTCGGCGTAAAAAACCGTCTATTTCTTTTGTTAGGCGTGCATGTTGGTCGGGTTGATCACGAAGCCCAAAAAATAGCCGTTGGCGGTAATCAAACTTTGCATTGCGGTTAACCCAACGCTGACGGTTTTTAAGATTCATTAAAATGTCAGTGTTGTCGTTAGCATAATAAACATCAAGTAGGGCAGGTGTAACAAGTGACGTTGTTTGGCTCAATTCTTCATTGCGCTTGGTGTTAGGCAAATAACTACTTAAACTTATAAATGCATCAACTCGTTCTTCAGGAAAGTCGGCATAATATTCTATCAATACACCGGCACTGGTCCCTTGTGCAATAACAACTATATTATTTGGCTCTTCCATCGCAGTTTGATACAACGCATTAAAACGAGCGATTAAATTTATTTTATAGTTATCGAGTATTTCATCGGTTACTTTTTCGATTGCGTTAACGTGATGAGGCTCTACCTTTTTTTTCATTTCTGTAGTCTGTGATTCTACGGTGGTTTCTTCTTTAGGTACTGTCGGTGTTGCTATTTCAGTTTGCGCGTCCGTTGCTTTGGCTGGTGTTAGCTCCGGTGTTAATTCTGGTGTTTTACCGGCTTGCCAATCTATGTCGGGTACTGTCATCGCATACGTTGTATAGCCTAAGTTATTAAGTTCTTTTCGTAAAAAACTCATGCCTGTATTGTTCGTAGGAGTAGATTGCCAATCAGGTATAAGCAATACAACACCTCTAAAGTCGGCGCTCATATATTCACTGTATAAACTTAAAAATTCGGTGTCGCCTGCAAGTATTTTCTTTATTTCGTTATTTGGTAGTAAACGTTCAATATCGCTATTTTCAATACTTGATGGGGTTGGTGGGGTAATATGCTCTGCAGCAGTTACTTGTGTGCTTAAAAATAATGTATAGCTTAGTAATAGATTAAAAAGCGTATTTTTAAATAACGGTGAAAATACCATAACAACCCCAAATAATGTGAACTAATTAGGTATCGGCTTTGCACGGTAAAAGTTTAGCGCTATAGCTTAATAGTCAATATTAATAAGGCGACTAAAACTCAGTCTCAGCTTCAAAAGTAAGTACTTGCTCAGTTACTGGGTGCTTCAGTTGTAGCATTTGTGCATGAAGCTGTAAACGAGGTGCTGCAGCTAGTGCATCTTTATGAGCATAGAGTCTATCACCTAAAATAGGATGCCCTAAACTTAGCATATGCACACGTAACTGATGTGAGCGTCCTGTTATAGGTGTTAGCTCAACGCGGGTTGCGTTTGCTTCACGCTCAAGGATTTTAAAGTGTGTAAGTGATGGTTTACCGTTTTCGTGATCAACCATTTGCTTAGGGCGATTAGGCCAATCGCAAGTAAGTGGTAAATCTACTGAGCCCGTATCGACCTCAAGCTTTCCATATATGCGTGCAATATAACGTTTAGCGGTTTCACGTGCTTGAAACTGCATACTTAAATGCCTGTGCGCTGCTTTATTCATAGCAAGGCAAAGTATACCTGATGTTGCCATATCTAAGCGGTGTACTATTTTTGCTGTTGGAAAAACGCGATTAACACGGCTTATTAAACAATCGGCATGTTTAGGGTCTTTACCTGGGACTGTTAATAATTCACTTGGCTTATTAACGATGAGCAAATCGTCATCCTGATAAAGTATCGTTAAATACGGATTCATTGGGGGATTGTAGTTAACTAACACGGCCGACCTTAATGATTTTTAAGGGCGCTATTTTAGTGCAGGAAATGCTAAGGCTCAAGGTAAAGGTTTAAGTTGGTGTGTAATTAATATCGAAGTTCGAAGTTTCTAAAGTTTTTATCAGTGTCAACATAGCCTTGTTGTATATGATAAACCTGTAGGCGGAGAATTAATTTTGTGTAACTGCTTATCACTGATTACTCTAAATAGAGTTTAAAGGTTCGGTAATGAACATGGATAAAGAGGCGGCTAAGAACATTAAAACACTTGATGATTTAAATTAATTTAGCCAAGTGTATTTAATAAGATAACTGTCGAAGTGGCACTTAATCTAGAAATAGATGAGCATTTAGGGTATCAAAAATACAGTAAATCAAAGAATAGTAATAAAAACTTATGCATATCAAAACTAAATATGGTGAATTTGAGCTCGATATCCCCCTGTTATTTGAACAGCCAATTTGTCAGAATATGTCAAGATAAACGAATTATCAGAGTGTTTATTTACCTCGTTATAGGCATTTATATCTATAGTTATAAATGGTTGAGCGGCATGTGAATTTCAGGGAGTAAAGATGTGAATTTCTGGTTAGATGTGCACACAGACCAAAGTCAATGAGATATTGAAATATCTTAATCACTGCGTATATTATATATGAAGTCTGTTTTATGGAACTACTTATAAACGTAGTCACTGTCTATTTTAAGCAAATTTCAACTTATTGATGGACAACAAGGCATTACTTTAGCTTGAACGATTTGTAGATAAATAGAATAACCAATAGAATCGCTAAATAGTATTATTTGTAGGGTCATTGAAAAAACGAAAGGTATTTCTTATGGGAGATTCTGCAATGAAAGTTATTTACTTGATAATAAAAGATAAAAGATAAAAGATAAAAGATAAAAGATAAAAGATAAAAGATAAAAGATAAAAGATAAAATGGACTATAGCAATACAAAGCTGGTGTACGCTATGGGTCATTTCACCATGAAATCTGTTACAGACTCTACCTAAATCACCTGAAAATACCACTCTATGTTTGTTTTTATCATTCGTAATATTAATTTCAACATAAGCCGAATCATAAAATATGACCCGCTCTTTGAAAGCAAGTTTGCACCTTTTACTCTCCTTCGCATAGTAAGTAAACCCATGTTTTAAATCAATAGGTTCAATTCGTTTTTTGAGTGAGTTTAAGCATACATCTAGTTTTAGGGTTGTGAGTTATGTCTACTTTAAGTGCACCTTCAATTACGAGGGATAATAAACCTGTCGATGCTCTACTTGTAAAAATAGGCTTTTAAAACTATCAGCTAATAGATAAGGGGGGCGACTAATATGACAATGAGTAACTTAAGTGTACTTGCGTTTGTTATATTAAATTTAATGGTGTAACGCAAATTATTGCCTTAGGCATGATGATTGATTTAAATGCGTTAAAATAGGTTTTAAAAATGAATTTTTATTTATCGATGTGGGTTAGCATAAATGGTACTGGCATACTCGTAGTATGACTATGTGGATAGCGCATGCTAAAAAGTTGAGATGATTCATCGTTTAGGTAACTCAATAAGTAAATTTATATGTGTAACTTATAAAGTAGAGCACCTATTAGATTGTACTATCAGTTTAGAAATATTTTATTACTGAGTAGCTGCGGGTATATGCCACTTTATTAAAAAGTACCTTACTTATTTTATGCTATCCGATTTTTCTTAAGCTCTGTAATGCAAACAAATAAAAGGCAACGTTTAGGTTTTATACCTAGAAATATCAACGCCGGTGTTTTAGGACGCACTGGTGCTTATAAAAACCATTGGTATTAAAAGTAATTAGACATAACTAAAAGTTAATGTCACTGGTTCAACTAATTCGCTATCCTTACCTTCAATAGCATAAATATTACCTTGTATTTTTCACCGTTATAGAAATTTACATTGGCTGTAAAGTTTAATTAATTTAGATAAGTAAACTTGAATGAATTTATTTTTATTTAATAACTTAGCTAAAACTTTAATGAATCTAGGATATAAATAAACATTATGAATGAAGATAAGTTGACCCATTTAAAGGCGCTTGAAGCCGAATCGATTCATATAATGCGTGAAGTGGCTGCTGAGTTTGGTAACCCAGTAATGCTGTATTCTGTAGGTAAAGATTCTTCGGTGTTATTACACCTTGCAAGAAAAGCATTTTACCCAGGAAAAATCCCATTTCCATTAATGCATGTAGACACTACATGGAAATTTAAAGAAATGATTGCATTTCGCGATCAAGTAGCTAAAAAATATAACTTTGATTTAATTGTCCATAAAAACCCACGCGGTGTTGAAATGGGTATTAGCCCATTTGTTCATGGTAGTGCAAAGCATACCGATATAATGAAAACTGAAGGTTTAAAGCAAGCACTTGATATGCATGGCTTTGATGCTGCATTTGGTGGTGCTCGCCGTGACGAAGAAAAATCGCGTGCTAAAGAGCGTGTTTATTCGTTCCGTGATTCTAAGCATCGTTGGGATCCTAAAAATCAACGCCCTGAATTATGGAATATTTATAATAGTAAGGTTGATAAAGGCGAGAGCATCCGTGTTTTCCCTCTTAGTAACTGGACTGAGCTAGATATTTGGCAATACATTTATTTAGAAGGTATTGAGATCCCATCTTTATACTTTGCTAAAGAACGCCCAGTTGTTGAGCGTGATGGTACGTTGATCATGGTTGATGACGAACGTATGGAAATTCAAGAAGGCGAAGAAGTTCAGCAAAAAATGGTGCGCTTTAGAACACTTGGTTGTTACCCATTAACGGGTGCAGTTGAGTCGGTGGCAACAACATTACCTGAAATTATTCAAGAAATGCTGTTATGTACTACATCTGAACGCCAAGGTCGTGTAATTGATAATGATTCTGCAGGCTCTATGGAAAAGAAAAAAATGGAAGGTTACTTCTAAGCTATTGCAGATGACAGTTAGCTATTAGCTAACTGAGTTAAATTTTTTACCAGTCATTTATTGCTGGATGTAGAAAGATTAAGGATTTTAAGATGTCTACAAATACGTCTCTAATTGCTTCTGATATTGAAGCTTATTTAAAAGTTCATGAAAACAAAGATATGCTACGCATTTTAACGTGCGGTAGTGTTGATGATGGTAAATCTACATTAATTGGTCGTTTACTTTATGATAGCAAAATGATTTTTGAAGATCAGATGGCTGCTATCGAAAAAGATTCAAAACGTTTTAATACTACCGATAACGACTTCGATTTAGCATTATTAGTTGATGGTTTACAGTCTGAGCGTGAGCAAGGTATTACCATTGACGTGGCTTACCGTTACTTTGCTACAGAGCAACGTAAATTTATTATTGCCGACACTCCAGGGCATGAGCAGTACACTCGTAACATGGCAACAGGTGCCTCTACTTGTGACTTAGCTATTATTTTGATTGATGCTCGCCACGGTGTGCAAGTTCAAACGCGTCGTCATAGCTATATTTGTTCTCTGCTGGGAATTAAAAATGTAGTTATTGCTATTAATAAAATGGATGCAGTTGGCTACGAGCAATCGGTATACCAAAATATTAAGAAAGACTACCGTGAATTTGCCGAAAAACTATCGTTTGATGATATTCGTTTTGTGCCAATTTCGGCGCTACGTGGCGATAACGTTGTTAACGAAAGTGAAGCGATGACTTGGTACCCAGGCTCTACATTAATGAAGCTGCTTAATACGGTTTCGGTAAATCGTGCTACTAACGACGCATTTAGACTACAAGTTCAATATGTAAACCGTCCTAATTTAGATTTTCGTGGCTTTAGCGGCACAGTAGCTGCTGGCGATATTCGTGTTGGCGATACTGTTGCTTCATTGCCTTCTGGTAAAGAAAGTAAAGTTAAGTCTATTGTAACGTTTGACGGCAACCTTGAAAAAGCAAGTGCTGGTATGGCTATTACATTAACGCTTGAAGATGAAATTGATGTAAGTCGCGGCGATATGCTAGTTCGTCCTCATCAAAAGCCTCATTCTGCTAGTGGTTTTGAAGCTGATGTTGTATGGATGACCGAAGAAGCGTTAAAAGTTGACCGCGAGTACGAAATTAAAGTTGGAACTAAATCTGTATACGGACATGTAGAGCAAGTTAATTATAAAGTAGATGTAAATACTTTAGATAAGCAAGATGCTACGCAGCTAAACTTAAATGAAATTGGTAATTGTCAGTTTGCATTAACTGCACCAGTGCAGTTTGACGCTTACGATGTAAACCGAAATACAGGTTCATTTATTATTATTGACCGCTTTACTAACGTAACTGTTGGCGCTGGTATGATACGTAAACCATTAGAATCTAAAGCTAATAGCGCAAAAGGTGAATACTCTGCATTTGAAGTTGAGTTTAATGCATTAGTACGTAAGCATTACCCTCATTGGGATGCAAAAGTAGTTCGCTAAACAACCTATGTTAAGCATGGCGGGCTTTTTAGCCCGCTTTTTTTTCCCTTACTAAGGATGGCTACTTTAATCATGCCATTAGATGCTTATTTAACGCTTTTTATTTTTGCACTAACAGTTTTAGGTTTAGTTGTTTTGCAAAGCCGACCTGTTGCTGTTTTTGGTGGGACGCTAATTGCCTTAATTGGCTGTGGTTTAGTTACTAAAGCACAGTTTTTGACGAGTATTGCAAACCCTGGGCTTGTGACTTTAATTTTACTTGTTTTATGCTCTTTAGCACTGGAAAAAACCCGACTATTAAGAGTTATTGCCTCTAAAATAATTGTAAGTAATTACCACTCTACATGGCTTAGGCTTTTTGGTGTTACTACACTGTTTTCGTCAATTTTAAATAATACAGCCGTTGTGGCTACTTTATTATCTCCTATACGTAATAACCCCCATCATTTTTCGAGTAAATTATTATTACCTTTATCGTATGCATCTATTTTGGGTGGCACTTTAACGCTAATAGGTACATCAACTAATTTAATTGTAAACTCAATGTATATTGAGGCTTCTGGGCGCTCATTATCGTTTTTCTCCTTTACTGCTATCGGTTCTATTTTGGTTATTACTTGCGGTATTGTTATGTACTTTTGTAGTGGAATGCTGCCAAGTATTGAGCAAAAAAAGGCGACGTCAGAAGGGTATTTTATTGACGCTAAAGTAAAAAATGACTCGGAATTAGTGGGTAACTCTGTAGAGGCGAATGGTTTACGTCATTTGGAGTCGTTGTTCTTAGTTGAAATAGTCAGAAAAGGTGGGTTAATTAGCCCAGTATCGCCATCTGAGGTTATTCAACCTGCTGATAGATTGATATTTTGTGGTGAAATAACAAAACTACTTCAACTGGGGCAGTTTTCTGGCTTAGAAATTTTTGCAGAAAAAAACGGTAGGCTAAATAGTAACTTAACAGAAGTTGTTGTTAGGCAAGAAAGTATTATTGTTGGCAAAACATTAAAATCCACTGGCTTTAGAGCATTATTTGATGCTGCGGTTGTTGCTATTAAGCGTGATGGCGATCAGGTTTCGGGAAAGCTTGGAGACGTGGTAATTCGCTCTGGTGACTTTTTAGTACTCGCTGTTGGTAGCGATTATAAAAGCAGAACCAATATTACTAAAAACTTTTTGATTCTTTCGGGGGTTGAACCCGAGTCGAGAATTAACGGCTGGCGTGCTTGGTTATCGATTGGTGGATTTATTTCTACAATAATACTAGCGGCTGTGGGTGTGTTAGATTTACTCGAAGGGTTAGTGCTATTACTAGGTGGCTTGTTGTTTACACGTAGTTTAACCGCAAGTGAGTTAGTTAGGCGTTTTCCGGTTGATATTTGGCTGGTGGTATCGTCGGTTATTTTACTTTCTAATGCGTTAGTAAACTCTGGTGTGGTAGACACTTTGGGTGTATTTATTGGTCAGTACAACGACCCAAGCTACGTATATACAGCATTAATATTGCTTTATATAGCCACGTGGTTAATGACGGAGTTTGTAACTAATAATGCCGCTGCTGCGTTAATGTTTCCTATAGGGTACACAATAGCGCTTGGTTTTGGTGTTGATGTATTGCCGTTTGTTATGACGGTGGCTTTTGCCGCGAGTGGCAGCTTTATTAGCCCTTATGGTTATCAAACCAATTTAATGGTGTTTAATGCGGGTAATTACTGTTTAAAAGACTTTGTAAAAGTTGGTTTACCTGTAAGTGTTGTATATGCGTTAGTTGTTTTAATATGTGTACCAATATTTTTTCCATTTTAAATATAAAATAACTAAGTACGTTGCAAAAGTAATAAGCAATAGCTTGGTATTTAGAGTTGACGAGAATTATGAAACAAGATGAAAACATTGTATGGCACACACAAACTGTGTCACGAGATCAAAAACAAGCACATAAAGGTCATAAGCCGGTATTACTTTGGTACACAGGACTAAGTGGTTCTGGTAAATCAACAATTGCGAATGCAGTTGAAGCAAAGTTATTTGAACTAGGCTGCCATACTTATTTGCTTGATGGCGATAATGTTAGAATGGGCTTAAACAAAGGGCTTACTTTTAGCGATGAAGACCGCGTTGAAAATATTCGCCGTATAAGCGAAGTGGCTAAACTATTTGTTGAAGCTGGTTTAATTGTATCGACTGCTTTTATTTCGCCATTTGCCGCAGACCGAGCTCAAGCTCGAAGCATAATGACTGACGGTGAATTTTTGGAGGTATTTATAGATACTCCAATAGAAGTGTGCGAAAGCCGCGATCCAAAAGGGTTATACAAAAAAGCGCGCGCAGGTGAAATACCTAATTTTACAGGTATTAGCTCCGCATTTGACGTACCACAAAATCCTGAAATACACGTTAAAACAGCTGAACAAACAATAGAACAAAGCGTAGAAAAAATAGTGAGCTACTTAAAACTCAACGGTATTATAAAGTAACCTCACGTTTAAATTGTTTTGTAGGTGAGGTTTTATACCTCGCTTTGTTTGCATTAAAGCCATGTTACACGAACGCGAAGTAAATTCGTACCTACGGGTTTAGCGTATGTTGTTGGGTTTGATGTTTACTGTAGGTGAGATTTTACACCTCGCTTTAAATATTAAAGGCATGTTACATGAGCGCGAAGTAAATTCGCACCTACAGGTTTGGCGTATGTTGTTTGGTTTGATGTTTATTGTAGGTGAGGTTTACACCTCGCTCTAAACATTAAAGCCACGTTACATGATTGATGTAAATTCGCACCTACAGGTTTGGCGTATGTTGCTAAGTTTGATTTTTATTGTAGGTGAGGTTTTATACCTCGCTTTAAGCATTAAAGCCACGTTACATGATTGATGTAAATTCGCACCTACAGGTTTAGCGTATGTTGTTGGGTTTGATGTTTTTTGTAGGTGAGGTTTTATACATCGCTTAAATTAAAAAATAAGAGACTTATGAATTACGATATTTTTAATGGTGATGCTGATGGCATTATCGCACTATTACTATTACAATTACAACTGGCTAATCCTACCGATAGTGTAAAAGTTACTGGCGTTAAGCGCGACATTCAGTTATTGAAAAAAATAACTCCGCAAGCTGGTGATTGTATTCGTGTGCTTGATATTTCGATGGAAAAAAATATGTCGGAATTGCATGATGCACTTACTGTAGGTGCGTGTGTAATGTATGTAGATCATCATAAAGCAGGCGATATTCCAAATCATACAAACTTATTTGCACATATCGATTTAGACGCAAATATGTGCACGAGTTTAATTGTAAGTAACTTGGTCGATAAGCAGTTTCATTTATGGGCGATAACGGCGGCTTACGGCGATAATTTATTCGCTAAAGCGGATGCTGAAGCTGATAAACTTAACTTATCTGAGTTGCAAAAATCTCAGTTAAAAGCATTTGGCATATACATAAATTATAACGGTTATGGCAGTGAAGTGAGCGATTTACACTTTGCACCAGAAGATTTATATCAAAAACTTTTACAATATAAATCACCATTTGATGCATTAGATGATAAAAGCTCAGTTTTTTATACGTTAGAAAAAGCATATAAGGCTGACATGCAAAAAGCAGCTGATGCAAAAGTGCTACACGATTGTGATATAGCAAAAGTTATTTTACTTGACGACGCTCCTTGGGCTCGTCGTGTAAGCGGTGTATTAGGTAACGATTTAGCTAATCAATCACCAAATAAAGCGCATGGAGTTGTAACAACTAACAATAAAGGCAGTTACACCGTAAGTGTAAGATCGCCACTTACCAATAAGCAAGGCGCCGTTGATATATGCAGTAAATTTGCTACCGGCGGNGTGGGCGAGCAGCAGCAGCGGGTATAAATGAATTGCCAGAGTCGCAATTACAAGAGTTTATTAATACGCTTGTTGAGTTTTATCAGCCTTAGTATTACAACAATAGTTTAAGCGTTATTTACGGTTAAACTAAAAAATAACCAAATTTAAATTAGGATGTTTAATGAAAATTGCAGTGGTAGGTACGGGTTACGTTGGTCTTTCTAACGCCATGTTATTAGCGCAACATAATGAAGTTGTAGCACTTGATATAGATAAACAAAAAATAGCGCTTTTAAATAATAAACAGTCTCCTATTGTTGATACTGAAATTAGTGCATTTTTGACGCGCGACGATTTAAATTTTACCGCGACTACAAACAAATTAGTTGCATACGAAAGTGCAGATTTTATAATTATTGCGACTCCTACTGATTACGATGTAGAAAATAATTACTTTAATACTAAGTCAGTAGAGGCTGTCATTAAAGAAGCTACACTGCATAATCCTAATGCTGTAATGATAATTAAATCGACTGTACCGGTAGGGTTTACTCAAAGCATTAAAGAGCAGTTAGGTATTAGTAACTTAATTTTTTCCCCTGAATTTTTACGTGAAGGTAAAGCACTTTACGATAACTTGCACCCGTCACGTATTGTTGTTGGCGAGCAAAGCGAGCGTGCTACTGTGTTTGCTGATTTACTTAGGCAAGGCGCTATAAAAGTAGACATTGAAGTTTTGTTTACTGACTCTACTGAAGCTGAAGCAATTAAGTTGTTCTCGAATACTTACCTAGCAATGCGCGTAGCGTACTTTAACGAGCTAGATAGCTACGCTGAAGCTCATGGTCTTAATAGCAAGCAAATCATCCAAGGTGTTAGCTTAGACCCACGAATTGGTAATCATTATAACAATCCATCTTTTGGTTACGGTGGTTACTGTTTACCTAAAGATACCAAACAGTTACGTGCAAATTATGCTGATGTGCCTAATAATATTATTGGTGCAATTGTGGATGCTAATACCACTCGCAAAGACTTTATAGCTGATTCTATTATCAAGCGTAATCCAAAAGTGGTTGGTGTATATCGTTTAGTAATGAAAACAGGTTCAGACAATTTTAGAGCCTCAGCTATTCAAGGTATTATGAAGCGCATTAAAGCAAAAGGCATTGAGGTTGTTGTTTTTGAGCCAGTGCTTGAAGAAAATGAGTTTTACCACTCGCGTGTAATTAAAAACTTAGACGAATTTAAGAAAATATCTGATGTGGTTATATCAAACCGTATGGTTGATGAGTTAAGTGATATTGCAGATAAAGTATATACACGTGATTTGTTTGGCAGTGATTAATTGTAGGTGAGGTTTACACCTCGCTTTGTTTACCACATTACAAGAGCGCGAAATAAATTCGCACCTACATGTTTAGCGTTTGTTGTTGGGTTTGGTGTTTATTGTAGGAGAGGTTTTACACCTCGCTTTATTTTCTTTCGTTTAAATAAATACAATCCCAATAAGGATACAGGGCTACACTTTTTACTATATTTTCTCTAAGGGGGTTCGCAATGATATACCTTGCATTATTTATTAAATCCTCTTCATCTCGGATTAAATGATCGTAGTAATTTCGCTGCCATAGTTGCTTAATATTTGTATTATCGCGAATACTCTTAGAACACCTACCTTTAAAGCTTTTCACCACTTCTGAAAGAGTCTGTTTATCACCTAACTGTATTAGCCAATGTATATGATTTGGCATAATTACAAATGCTATTGTTTTTGCCGCTCCTTGTATTTCTATATATTTCATCTCTTTAGTAATTAAACGATTTACAGTAAGTGAAGTGAATTTATTATCTCTTTTATAAGCAACAAGCGTGATTGAATAAAAGTGATTTTTTAAAGAAATGCGACCTTTTCTTAATAAACCTGAGTGTTTCATTTTGTATTTTTATAAGCGTTTATTTAAATGTAGCAGAAATAATCATGAGCAGGAGCGCGAAGTAAATTCGCACCTACGAGTTCGGGGTATATTTTTTGTAGGTGAGGTTTTACACCTCGCTTTGAGCATTGTAACCACATTACACAAGCGCGAAATAAATTCGCACCTACAAGTTTGGCGTATGTGTCGGGTTCGATGTTTATTGTAGGTGAGGTTTTATACCTCGCTTTTTGCTTTTAAAATTTTAGCTGTAATTCGTTCAGCTTATATCTATCTTATTACTGATAACTTAAACCTATAGCAAATTAATTATAAGCATTAAGGACAAACATGAAAGCTGTAATACCAGTAGCGGGGCTAGGAACAAGAATGCTCCCAATGACTAAAGCAATTCCTAAAGAGATGTTGCCAATAGTTGATAAACCTTTAATTCAATATATTGTAAATGAGTGTGTTGCAGCCGGTGTTAAAGATATTGTGCTAGTAACGCATAGTTCTAAAAATGCTATTGAGAACCATTTTGATACAAGTTTTGAACTTGAAGCGACCCTCGAAAAACGTGTTAAGCGCGTATTACTTGAAGAAGTTCGTTCAATCTGTCCTCCAGACGTAACAATAATGAGCGTTCGCCAAGGTGAAGCTAAAGGTTTAGGGCATGCAATTTTATGTGCAAAACCAATTGTTGGTGACGACGATTTTGTTGTTTTATTACCAGATGTAATTCTTGATGCGTATACGGCTGATCAAAAAACAGAAAACTTAGCCGCGATGATTAAGCGTTTTAAAGAAACACAAGCAAGTCAAATCATGCTTGAGCCTGTAGCCCAAGAAGATGTAAGTAAATACGGTATTGCCGATATTAACGGCGTACAACTTAACGAGGGTGAAAGTGCAGCTATTAAAGCTATGGTTGAAAAGCCAGCTACTGAGCTAGCTCCATCTAACTTAGCTGTTGTTGGTCGTTATGTATTAAGTAAAAATATTTGGCCACTGCTGGCTAAAACCCCAGTGGGTGCAGGCGACGAAATTCAGCTAACAGATGCTATTGATGCGCTAATGGCAAAAGAAACAGTAGAAGCGTTTCATATGAGCGGACGTTCGCACGACTGTGGTGACAAGCTTGGTTATTTAAAAGCAATTGTTGAATACAGTATGCGCGATGAAAAGTTAGGAAAAGATTTTTCTAGCTTTATGAGCCAGCTTACTAAGTAAAAAAATATAGTGAGTTAAAAGTGCATAGTTAACTATGCTCATTTTATAAAAGCGCGGCTTATACCGCGCTTTTTTTGTATTTAAGCCCATTAAAGCCAAGCTACACAAGCGCGAAGTAAATTCGCACATACGGGGTTAGCATATATTGTTGGGTTTGATGTTTTTTGTAGGTGAGGTTTTACACCTCGCTTTTATTAAAGCTCATTAAAACCAAGCTACACGAGCGCGAAATAAATTCGCACCTACGGGTTTGGTGTATGTTGTTGGGTTTTGATGTTTATTGTAGGTGAGGTTTTACACCTCGCTTCGTTTACATTAAAGCCACGTTACATGATTGATGTAAATTCGCACCTACGGGTTTGGCGTATATTGTTGGGTTCGATGTTTTTGTAGGTGAGGTTTTACACCTCGCTTTATCTTTGCTCGTAACCATACAGTGGAAGTTGTATGCTATAGCTTCACTTTTTATTATTCAATGCTATTAAGGATTTATCATGATTGAACAAGGTCAAACACTACCCGCTGTAACGCTTTCGCAATTAACAGATGACGGTATGCAAACACTGACTAATAATGAGTTGTTTGCAGGTAAAAAAGTTGTGTTATTCGCAGTGCCAGGCGCGTTTACGCCAACCTGTTCAAATGCGCATTTACCTGAATTTATTACACTTGCTGATAAAATTAAAGCAAAAGGTGTTGATGCAATTTACTGTGTATCGGTAAACGATGCGTTTGTAATGAAGGCATGGGGTGACTCTCAAAATGCGCAAGAAATTTCAATGCTTGCCGATGGCGACGCTAGTTTTGCTAAAGCATTAGGGCTTGATAAAGATACTGCTGGTTTTGGTGGCATTCGCTCTGCTCGTTACGCAATGATTATCGAAAACGATGTAGTAACGGGTTTATTTGTAGAGCAAGACAAAGAGTTTGTCGTTAGCCGAGCAGAAGCAGTTTTAGAAAAGCTATAAAGTTAAAATTTAAAGCTAAAATGTAGAACACTAGCTATTTAAGTTTAAAAAAGCCGATATTGTAAAACAATATCGGCTTTTTGTTTTTAGTAACGTTTTATTCTTTAACGAATGCTTTGCCTTCTGTCATCCATTTTGCAGCGGGCTTACCTTTTAGGTAATGATCAAAGTACTGCATCATACGGATTGAAAAATCGACCTGATTAGGGAATTTTTTCAAGTGATGTGGTTCACCTGCATATTGTAAAAACGTGGCGTCTTTTCCTGCACGGCGTAGTGCTAAGTAATACTGCACACTTTCATGCCAAGGCACTGCGTCATCTTTATCGCCAGACATTATTAAAATAGGTGTATTAACTTTATCTGCAAAAAATACCGGTGAGTTTTCTATATAAAGCTCTGGGGCTTCAAATAAGTTTTTACCAATACGGCTTTGCCCCATTTCGTACTGAAATTGACGCGCAAGCCCCGATTTTAATCGAATGCCGCTATAAGCACTGGTCATGTTAGATACCGGCGCACCCGATACAACGGCTTTAAACATATCTGTTTGCGTGATCATAAACGCACTTTGATAACCCGCCCATGAGTGACCTTGCAAGCCAATTTTATTTTTATCAGCTATGCCTAAATCAATTAACTTTTGAGTGGCGTTAATCATTGTTTGCGTTGACGATTTACCAGGATGACCTATCTCAAAACGAATATCAGGTAAAAATACCGCATAACCATTTGAGGTAAACATAGGAAAGTTAGGGCGATGGTTTAATTCCATTTTTGGAAAGTCATACATGCGCTGGCTCATATAACGATAAAAATACACAACAACAGGTACTTTATCGCCTTTTTTATAGCCTGCTGGTTTTATTAGTACGCCTTGTAAGTCTTCGCCATCAAAGCCTTTATAGCTTATTAGCTCTGGCTTTTCGCCCCATGCAAAATTACTAATTTGTGGGTTTAGCGTCGTCACTTGTTTTGGTGAACTAAAACTAAAATCTGTTTGGTAGTAATCAGGAAATTGGCTATAAGTTTGTGAGGTAAACACGTACTTATCAGCTGTTTTTGCTTTTTTAACTACATCAAAGCGCTTATTACCGCTAAGTACTTTAGTCACTGTGCTAGTTGTTAAGTCGAGCTTTGCAACTTCACTTTGTTTGGTTTGTAAGTTAATAGCAGAGACAAGTAACGTGTCGTCTTTTTTAAAGCCCACTTGGGCCTTATCAAGTTTAATAACACGGTACTGCGTATTACTTTGTTTGCCATTAGTTAAGCGCTTAGCTTGCTGCGTTTTTACATCAAACGCCCAAATATCGTATTTACTGTAGGCTAGTACTTGGCTGCTATCGGTTATCCAACCTGCAAAACCATAGCCTGGTTGGGTAGACGGGTAGTCGTGCTTATCATCAGCAAAGGTTGCTTTAATCGCTTTGGTAAGCGGTGTTACTTTGTTATTTTTTAAATCTTTTAGTTGTATTTGGCTGTCGCTAAAATAAGCTGCAAATTCACCATTAGGTGCAAGGCTCGGTCTAAACGGATAGTCATTAATAATAGGTGTTTGTTTACCGGTATTTATATTTACTGCAAAGTAATCAGCAAAAAAACCGCCATACATTATTTTTTCTAAGTAAGGGATATTTGATGAGCCAAGTAAAGACACATTTCGCTCAGAATTTAGTGCAACCTCTGGCATGTTTGGTGTACTAAGTTGCGCAACTTTTTTCGAGTTAACATGATACACCGCGCTGTAATGGCGGTTTTTATTAACTTCGTTCCATTGTTGTTCTTCACGTGGCTTTATTTGTGCATCGTTGTTGTGCCATACATCTAAACCTTTATGTTCGCGTATGGTGTCAAAGTCATATAGTGAGGCTTCGTCGGTATATTTTTTTGCTTTTACTTTTGCGGCAAGTTTTGGATGGTTTTCAAAATATAAACGCTCGCCATCTTCAGACCATTCAAGAGATGCCGATTTACCTATTACCCAGTCTTTATTTGGCGACTCTATGGTAGATAGTTGCTCGTTTTCCCAAAGTTGCAACGAGTAGTTACGGCGTCGCATGTCGTCATTAACATAGTTCCCCAGCGTAAATACGACACTTTCGTTTGTCGGATGCCATGCAATTTTGCTTACTACAACGCCTGGCTCATCGATAAGTACACTATTTTTAAAGTCATTTAAGCTCACAAGTACAATTTGATTATTATTGCCATCAGTATAAGTTTGACTAACGAGTAATTGGTCGTTGCTTGCACTTATGCCGTAGCTAAATACATTTTCTATTGTATGGCTGCGTTTATCGGCTAAATTTACGATAATGAGCGAGTAGGCTTTGTCTTTTTTATCAGGTGTTATGGCGTTATCATTTTTACTATTATTTTTAGTATCGCCTTTATCTTCTGTTTCTGTATCGCTATCTTCGTCGGCTTTTTTATTTAGGCGATAGGCAAGCCATGTTCCGTCATCTGATAATTTATAGTCTTTTACATCAACAAAACTTTGTTGTTCACCTGATTGGGTATTAACGAGCACTAAGTTATTTTTGAGTGTGTCTTTTTTTTTGGTTGTTTCTTTTTCGAGTAAGGTAGGTACTTGCGTAAAGGCAACCCAGTTTGCTGCTTTATTAATATGCGGCTTGGTGCCGCGATCAACTTCGCTAATGAGGGAGTTACTATTTAATGAATAAACTTGCCCAGTTGCGTTACCACGATAAGGCGTTGCACTGAGCGATAAAATTTTTCCATCATCAGATAGCTCTGTATTTTTAGCCGACTTAAAACTAAACACATCTTTAAATTGTAGTGCTTCTTTTGCATAGGCTGTTGTGCTAGCTAAGCTAACAATAAGCGCGGAGCTTAATAGGGTGAGCTTTGTTTTCATTATTGGTTCTCGTTTTTTAACATTAATTTATTGTAACGAGTTTTGTTTATATTTCGACTAGATCAGATAAGTAGCAGGCAGGGGCGATAAGTAACGTGCAGAGACAACAAAACGACCATAAGGTCGTTTTGTTAATATGGTTAACTCATAAACTTGGTCAGCTATTTACAAAAGCTATAGCCAGATTTTTTGCAATTCTGGCCATTGCTTTTCAAACTGTACACTTGGCTTTGCTTTAAAGTCACTGCGTACAAATTGATTCATTTTACCCTCAACATAGGCGAGTAAAAAGTTGGCAAGGGTAAGCTCGTCACTTTGAAAGTTTTTACCTTCACGTAGTTTTCGTTCACGAAGTACTTGTTTAAATTGGGTTTCTAACTTTTCAAATAAACCTTGTACACGCTCACGTAAACGACCTTGCTCACCTTGTAATGCATCGCCTGTTAAAATGCGTGTAATGCCTGGGTTTTTTTCAGCAAACGTTAAAAGGAGTAATAAAATATTATAAACTCGTGTTTGGCTTTCTTTTTCGTTTTCTAAAATAAGATTAATGCGTGATAAAAGGGTATCTTCAATAAACTCAATTAAGCCTTCAAACATACGTGCTTTACTAGGAAAGTGACGGTATAGCGCTGCCTCAGATACACCTACTTCAGCAGCTAATTTAGCTGTAGTAATACGCTGTCCAGGGCTTGTTTCTAACATTTGTGCGAGTGCTTGCAGTATTTGCTCTTTGCGATTACTTTTTTTTGTCGCAGGCATGAACGTTCCTTTCTATTAGTTTTTTTATTAGTTATTTCTTAGTGGCACAGTTAAGAGCTCTAGTCATTTTTTGTTCAAATGAATGGCGTATGTTAATGTTTTATTCAGTTTGTTTCCAGCCTTTTATAGATGTTTAGCCAGTTGTTGGATCACCTTTAGGGCAATTTCTGTTTTACTGCTTACTGTTAATTCTAGCTGCTCATTATGCCAATAAAGCGTTAAAGCATTTTGATCTGAATTAAATCCTAACCCGCTTTGCGATACATCGTTAGCGCAAATCATATCGAGGTTTTTGTTTTTAAGTTTACCTTTAGCGTAGCTTTCTACATTTTGTGTTTCGGCTGCAAACCCAACTGTATAAGGGCGGTTTTTCTCAAGATTAGCAATTGCTGCAATTACATCAGGGTTTTTAGTTAAGGTAAGTGTTAGTTCGTCGCCTTGTTTTTTCATTTTTTGAGTTGCAATAGTTGCAGCGCGGTAATCGGCAACGGCGGCGCAACCAATAAATGCATCTGATTGTGGTGCATAAGTTAGTGATTCATTTAATAGCTGCTCAGCGCTTTCAATATTTATTAAATTTACGCCAGTAGGGGCTTTAATAGTAACCGGACCCGAAATTAAATTAACCTTTGCACCTAATAGTAAAGCGGCCTCTGCAAGGGCATAACCCATTTTTCCTGAACTGTGGTTTGATATAAAACGAACCGGGTCTAGTGGTTCACGTGTTGGGCCTGCTGTTATTGTAATTGTTTTACCTAAAAGTAATTGTGGTTGCTCTTTTGCAATGCATAACTCAACCAGTTCATTAGGCTCTAACATGCGTCCTGCGCCTATATCTCCACATGCTTGCTCGCCTTTACCAGGTCCCCAAATAAGTACGTTACGTGCTTTTAGAGTTGCTAAGTTAGCTTGCGTAGCAGGGTGTGCATACATTTGTTGGTTCATTGCTGGTGCTACAGCTACTTTTGCAGGCGTAGCGAGTAATAGCGTTGTTAGTAAATCATCAGCAATACCAGCAGACATTTTAGCAATAATATTACAAGTAGCTGGCGCAACTAAAATTAAGTCAGCCCATTTAGCAAATTCAATATGCCCCATAGAAGCTTCAGCTGAAGGGTCTAATAATGAGTCAGAGACTGTTTCGCCACTCACGGCTTGCATGGTTAAAGGCGTTATAAAATGTTTTGCTGACTCAGTCATTACTACTTTAACTTCACAACCATGGTCTTTTAATCGTCTAACGAGTTCTGCGCACTTATAAGCTGCAATTCCACCGCTAATGCCAAGTACTATTTTTTTATTGGTTAAATCAATCATGGTTGTTTGTAAGCCTTATTTTATATTGTGTTTAAAATAACAAATCTTTACGTTTACAGCTAAGTTTTTTAATTCGAAATAACTAAGTTAACTCTAGGGTCTGTTGATCTTTGCGGATTAAAATTTGTTCAAACTAGGGGCTATTTAATCGCGGCGCGAGATTTGTAACCTAGTGGGCTAAGTCAAAACCGAGCAACAAAGAGTAAATAGCCCCTAGGAAGAACCCTTTGGGCAGCGCCTGTTTGG
>NZ_AUTQ01000139.1 GCF_000498095.1 Pseudoalteromonas sp. TB64 | reverse complement strand
TAGCCTCTACAGACCAAGACCCGTCAGCTGCGGTAACAACTTCAACTATTTCTGTTACGCCATCGCTTCCCGTAAATGTAACAGTTACTAAGGCACCGGGCTCTACATCTTGCGTTGCTCCACTAACTGTAGGAGTAGTATCGTTGGTATCTATTATAATATTAATACTTACAGTTAAATCTACATTGCCTACAGTACTCGCTTGAGCTTCATTACCAGAATCATCTATAACAGCTGCAACAACAGTAAAATCCCCCTCTGGTAATGGATTAGTTACTTGCGCACTCCACGATCCATCCGCTTGAGTAACCGCAAGTAAAGTAAACGTACTGCCATCACTTGCTGTAATAGTTAAGGTAATCGTTGTACCCGCAGGAATATTTCCAGTATTACCACTTAAAAATGGAGTGGTATCGTTACTACCTGCAATTGAATCAATTTGAATTGAAATTGGAGCAAATGTTACTTCACCATTTGTTTGTGCCGACGCCTCATTACCAGCAGCATCAGTTACAGACGCTGTAGCGGTAAAAACACCACCTGGTAATAAATCATTAGCATCAACACTCCAAGTTCCATCTTCATTTAATAAAGTAGTTAACGTTTGTGTATTACCGTTAATATCGGTTACTAACACAGTAATAACAGATCCTACAGGGGCATCTTCCACCCTACCTACAAAAGTTGGTGTGGTATCGTTAGTATCAGCAATTGCAGTAATTGAAATATTTGGCTCGGTTAAATCTACTACACCTTGCTCATCGTCTTGAGCTTCATTTCCCGCTGTATCACTAACAGTTGCAGTTACTTCAAACTGCCCTTCTGCTAATGGTGTTGTTACTTCTACAGACCAGCTTCCATCTGCATTTGTTTGAGTTAGTAACGTTTGCGTTTGGTTATTAATATCAGTAATAACAACACTAATAATAGAGCCTGCAGGCACGTCTTGAACATTACCGGTTATTATTGGGGTTGTGTCTTGCGTATCACTAATATTATTAATTACCACTGTTGGGGCAGTTAAATCAATTACCCCTGAATCACTTGCTAAAGCTTGATTTCCAACACTGTCGCTTACTTGTGCATCAACAGTAAATTCACCTTCAGGTAAGGGAGCACCAACGTCTACCGCCCAAGTACCATCTGCATTTGTTGTAGCGGTTAAAACTTGAACTAAACCAGTGCTGTCTGTTATCGATATAGTGACTTGCGTGCCTTCTGGCACTCCGCTTGTGGTACCGGTTAATGGAGGTGTTGCACTATTAACCTCACCTACAATATTTACTGTAATTTCAGGTGCCGTTAAATCCACATTTGCTAACGCCTGAGCAATCGCCTGATTTCCAGCAGTATCTATAGCCGTTGCATCTACATTAAATTCACCTTCAGCTAAAGGCGAAGAAGTTGTAATACTCCAATTCCCTTGAGCGTCAACTTGAGTAACAATAGTTTGTACTGAGCCAGTACTGTCAGTTAACGTAACTGACACGTTATCTCCAGTATTTAAACCCGATACTGAGCCCGTTACAGTAACCGTTTGCGAAGCTGAATCGGCAACAGGATTTATAGATATCAATGGAGCTGTAGTGTCTATTTCTACAGAAATAGTATCGTTAATTGGATTACCTACGGGGTCGGTTGCTTCAACAATTACTGTAACAGGACCATCTATAATTGGATTAGGTAAGGTTATTTCAAAAGTGCCATCCGGGCCAATAATCACACTCACAATTTGAGTATTACCATCAACATCCGTAACAGTAACGTTTACGGTTTCCCCAATTAAATTTTCACTTGTGCCCGTTATTGTAGGTTGTGATGAATTTGTAATACCCAGCTCGTTCAATGAAATTGAAGCAATTCCATCCTCAGGAATTACACCATCAGACGTGTCTGCTATATTAAATATTTCGTTACCACTTTGATCAAAACTTGAATCAAAAGTTACACTGCTAGGATCAACATTTTCAGAGATACGTGTTAATTGTACGAATGAGTTACCTCCTCCGGCTCCACCTGCAGCATTACCGCCAGCCGCAGTTGCCTCTAGGTTATCTAAAAGGTCACCACCGCCCTGCAAAGCATCTAAAAAATCACTGACATCAGAGTTTATCGCTATCTCTGTATTTGGGTCTTCAGATGAGTTTAAACTAGCAATCGCATCATCAATACTTTCATCAAAAACGGTTGTTTCACTAAAATCACGACCTTCTTTTGCTAATAAATCCGGTGTTATTTTAACTTTTTGATTTGCCGGAATAGATAAAGTTTCGCCTTGTACATCGATCGTTAGTGAGGATTTGACTGCTGTAACAACTAAATCACCAACACTAATAATATCCCCAACATTTAATGCTTTAATTGAACCGTCTTCCAGCACAACACCAGCAGACCCTTGAATATCAATAACTACTAATTGATTTGCTTCCATCGAAATATCCTCAAAACATTTAAAATAACGATCTAATAATTTAAATATAGAACACCAAATCAATATGGATACTGGACTGAAGTACAGGTTTATAAAAAATAAAAAAGTGGTAGAAAATTTATTTTATGCTAGCCGAAAAGATTATTTGCACTTTTTGCTTTTTCTTACTAAACATTGAATAAGATATTTTAAATTTCAATAGTATTAACAAGGTACAAGAGGAAGAGATGATTATAAAAAATACTTTTATAAAGCGCAGAGGAAGCATACTAATTGGATTAGCATTAGCAGCAATGAGTTTTCCGGCTCATATTTCCGCAAATACTAGGGTCTGTTGATCTTTGCGGATTAAAATTTGTTCAAACTAGGGGCTATTTAATCGCGGCGCGAGATTTGTAACCTAGTGGGCTAAGTCAAAACCGAGCAACAAAGAGTAAATAGCCCCTAGGAAGAACCCTTTGGGCAGCGCCTGTTTGG
>NZ_AUTQ01000138.1 GCF_000498095.1 Pseudoalteromonas sp. TB64 | reverse complement strand
CCCCTGCCAATGTTATTATTGACGGTAAGCCTGCACACTTTAGAAATAACAATACCGCCGTTCCAGTATTAATAAAAGTTGAATATGGACGCCTTTATCACGATAGTTCATCAGCAAAAGAATATTGGCAAGGCAGTTTAAAAGGCTGGATTAAAAACGGTATGCGCGCCTCACTAAAACCGGGTAATTTATTAACAGGTGCTGTGTATGTCGACTTTGATATTTATCCTGATGCACCAGAAGCACACTTAGACAAACTTGTGCAGTATGATGTTTTCCCAAGTATTTCTAGTGGTATAACCGTACTAGCAGATCAGGTTTCTGATGTACTTAATAAAGTAAACGATCTAAAAATTGAAGATAGCTTAGAGCAAATGCAAGCAACCTTCACTGATTACCAAGCGCTTGCTAACGATCTGCGAAAGCTGTTAAGTCAAAAAGATACGCAAAACTTACCTGGTGACTTTAACCGTAACTTTGAAAAAATGACAAAGAGTATGGAGCAGTTTGAAGTGACTATGCGTCAATTTGATAAAACAATGGCAAGTTACCAAGCCGGTTCAGAGCTTCACCATCAAATACAACAAACGTTAAAAGAATTTAAACGTTTGAGTGAAGGGCTACAACCATTAACCCGAGGTTTAAACGAGCAACCCAATATGTTGATTTTTGATAAGTCACTCCCTACCGATCCAACACCAAGGAAGCAATAATGAAATCGCTATTCTTATCAGCCACATTAATTTTGCTATTGAGTGCATGCAGTTCATCAATACAAACTGCGACGCAATATTATCAGTTTGAGCAACCAATTGGGGCGTCGTCTCGTAATGTTAGCGCAACAGATGCACAGCTAAGAATACAAACTGTTGTGCTTAGAGGCGCGTTGAATAACTTAGGTATTGCTATGAAAATAGACAGTAACCAAATTCACGCTGCTAATTACAACTTATGGGGCGAATCGCCAGATGTAATGCTAACCGCTACGGCTCAGCAAACATTGTTTAATGCCATGCCTAATTGGATGGTAATAAAAGGTTTGCCGGTAATTACAGAAATCGATCAGCAAACGTTTTACGAACTAGAGTACGAAATACATCACTTTAATGGTGACTTAAAGGGTAATGCAGATATATCGGGTCTTTGGCGATTATATTACACACACCCAGAGACCGGCAGGCGTTTGATCAGCATCCATAACTTTTCAAACTTAGTCCCTATTGATGATGATGGTTATGACGGTTTAGTTTCGGCACTTGAAAAAATATGGCTAAACATCAACCTAAATGTCGCTAAAGAAATAGAACAAGCAAGACTGTAGTTTTGATCTTATTCATTGCTTTCCACTAAAGAAGCACTTGTTAGTTAGCTAAAAAAGAAGAATGAGGGGTCATTAAAATTAATAAAAATGAACCCCTTCATAATATATTATTATTTTAAAAGTATGTAACAACCAGCATGTAAATTGCCTATTTTCAATAACTTAAAACGGAATTATAAATGAAAGAAGTTGAGGTCGCTTATACCGACTTAGAATTAATGCAAATGGGAAATGATGAACGAGCTCATGTTGTAAGTCAAAGGAAGATGATTGGTGCTGGTGTTGGCGGGCTTGTTTTATTGGCCGCTGCATATAGCTTTTTTATTGCTGCAAAGTTTTTCTTTCTTGATGTTCCTTTAATAGAACCTTTATATTTTATTACTAGCCCTTTCTGGTGCATACCGTTACTATTTTTAACAAGGTCTGTTTTTTTTAGAACACTCTTAGCTATTTGGGTTACAGTCTCCCTTCCTTTCCTTTTTACTTTTACGTTTACAATTCAAGATTTTTACTTCGGAACGAGCATTAATTTCGATTATCTCTTTAGTAATTTGAGTCAATTTTACGAACTTGCCTATGGAGATATAGGTTCAAAATTACAACATTTAACTATATCTAGAGCACTTTCTCTTGAACAACATAAAATATTTATGAGCGGTATTATGCTTATTAACTCACTCGTGTTGGTTATCTGCTTTTCTATGTTTTATCGTATTTGTTACGACGTAATATTAGGTTTTAGCAAAAACAAACCAACGCTTGAAGTTAATGGTTTTTTTCAGTACTTAGGTGGTTTGTTCATTGTATTTGCAACCTACTTCATCCTTGCTCATCTGCTTATACTTACAAAGGATCTTCCTTTCGGCTTAGGTATATTTATTGCTTGGAATGTAATGTTTTACCCATTTTTAGGTATTCGATTAGCCTTAACAAATTCCAAAAGAAAAACTAAAGACAAAATAGGCACAATGCTTACGCGTTATTACATCGTATTTGGATTGGTCATTTTTCCTTTATCATTATATTTGAGTGGTAGCTTAATGGTAAAAATACAAGGAATATTATCGGGTAGCATATTCTCTATTTTGTTTTTTTTGCCAATCATTTTAGTGCCATTTTTTCTTTATTCGTTAAAAGACAAAAAAGTACAAGAACAAAGTGATTAAATAAAAGCACTAACTACAGTTATAGTTTTACCCGTTGTAACTGTAGTTATAAATGTGAAGGCATAATGTCTCATAAAAAGATCGAAGGTCCTCTATACTGAGCAAAAAACGAGCGCGTAAGATGTTAGAGCCCTTTCATAATTTGCTGTATATTCCAAATATATTACATCGATAAAATTTCATAATATTCGCTAATATTTACTAAACCTGACTACCGCATATAGATTCAAATATCATTTCCAACATACCTTAAAACCTCACTAAAACCCCATTCGTAATTGTGCAACCAACTTTAAACTTAATATCATTTTTTTGAATTCAAATATCAAAGTATTTTTTAATTAAAAACATACCTCCTCTAAATTTAAACACAAACCTTATCCTGACACATTCCCCACACTATTTACCGATACCTTGCAAACCCCATTTTAGGTACAATGCGTTTTGCATTCATTGTTTTGAGTTGTGTATTTATACACACGAGTGTAATTAATACATGCTCGTTTAATACCAATTCGCTTAATTTAGAGGTCTATTTTGAGGTAATAAAACGGTGTCGGTAACGAGGCATAAATTATCGAAAAGCAAGGAGATTAATAGTAAGGAGTAAAGGTATTGGGCAGTTGGAAATGATTTTTAAATTCTTACTTTGTTTTAACGAGTAAAAAAATCAACATCATAAAACCTGCGCAACTCTACTTACCATTTAACAGCTTTAAACCATTTATATATCACGTTTAATTATCTGTTTTATAAAAGATAAAAGCGGTAGATGTAGTAAAAATTGAGGTTAATCCCTTAGTAATTGGATATTTTTTAAGGAAAATAATATGAAAAAAAGCACACTGCTTGGCTGCGCTATTAGTATTACTTTGTGTTCAATCACACAAGTACATGCAACGGTTAATAATCAATTACATAAAGGTATTTTTAATACCTTAAGTGCAAATACTAATGCTGTTGCTAATGAACAGTTTGGTATTGAAATAAGCTCACAAACGAGTATTACATTTTTTGTAAATACATCTGACTGGGCTGATGTACATTATATTTTAAACAGCGATAATCAACATAATGCTCGCATGATTATAAATGGCTCACGTAATACCAGAACACTAACGGGCTTGAGCAATGGCGACATTATTAAGTACTCATATACTTATTTAGATGAGAGTGGAGCAGCAAAAGTCTCACCTTGGAGTACCTATATTTTTAATACTGTTGTTGATAGTACAGATTCAGATAATGATGGTGTTAATGACACCGAAGATCTATGCCCTAACACAGCAACTAACGTAGTTGTTGATGCAGTCGGTTGTATAATTGAGCCTAATGATAATGAAGAAGAAACTGACTTAGGCAGTATTGTTCCATTATTTAACAACACAACTGCACTTGAGCATGCTATTTCTTTTGACCGTGGTGATGCACTCGTTACCCGCTTTGCAGACAGAGGACGGGATCGCCATGCAAAAGAGGATCAGTTTCAAGCTTACGATCACTATTTGTCGCATTATTGGACACACCGTACCGCACAATTTGAATTTGTTGATTATGTAGCCAAAGGCGGCGATTCAATTGAAATCACTTTTATCACAGAGTGGAAAATAGACGCCAAAGAATTTAGAGCGTGGTACCGTGGTTTAAATACCGTTGCTGAATACCATGGAAATCTTGGCGGTGGCGTTATTGAACTAGATAATGGTAGTTATGATCATGATTTTAATAAAATAAGTGATACAGGAGATCAATACAGATATAAATTAATTATTGATGATTATCGTCCCCTAAATTGGTCTCCAACTAATGTTATGCCTCTAGAAATAGGTCAACGTATGGAGTTTGAAGTGAGCCAATTTTTAGATGTATCAGTTCCTGAAGGTCGCACAAACTACTATGGAACAACTTATTTATATATTGTTGGTGAAGGTTTAGCCCCTTGGAAAACCGTTGGTAACTTTGATGACGAGAGTTCTGAACGTGAAGATTCATACCCAATTGCCCAAAATGGTCGCCTAGGTGGCGGTACCACTTTACCTTATAACTACACTAACGAACCTGATAACCACTTTATGCAAATGGCTACCAATTTATCAAACGTAAACGGTCAAGCATTTGTACAAGGTCGACGAGTTCACCACACTAATTTTACCACGGGTGGACACGACGAAAGTGTTGAAAATGGTATTTTCACTGAGCTTGTAGGCAAAGCTGGTATGCATTATGTTAATACATCTTGTTCTGGTTGCCATGAACGTAATGGTCGGGCTTCAGTTGCTGATACCGGCGTTCCTTTAGATAAGTGGGTATTTGCAATCGCTGATGCTGACTCTCAGCCAGACCTTTTGAGAGGGAGTGTATTACAGCCTAGTAATATTGGGATTAACTCCGCCTTGGGTGAAGGTACGGTAACAATTGCCTCATGGACTGAAAATAATGGTCTGCGCTCTCCAAATTATGAATTTTCTAGTGGCAGACCCGCCCGTTTCTCAGCTCGATTGGCACCTCAATTAGTGGGCTTAGGTTTGCTTGAGGCAATCAACGAAGAAACAATATTAGAGCGAGAAGATAAAGATGACATTGATGGTGATGGTATCTCAGGTAAAGCGCGATTATCAATAGACCCACTTACTGGTGAAACGCGTTTAGGTCGTTTTGGCTACAAGGGCAATGCAACGTCTATTAAACATCAAGTTGCTGGTGCATTAAATACTGACATGGGAGTAATGACATCGGTAAAGCCAACACCTGATTGTGGCCCTAATCAAACAACCTGTGGAAATGAATTGGGTAGTGAGCTGTCCGATGAAAATTTAAATAATTTAGTTAAATATATTTCTTTGTTAGGTGTTCGTGCACAACGCGACCTTGATAACGATAATGTTATTCTAGGCGAAACCATATTTAATGAGATTGGGTGTGAAAGTTGTCATCGCAGCACAATGAAAACCAGTGAGTTTGCACCATTAGCCGAATTACGAAACCAAACTATTCGCCCGTTTAGTGATTTATTATTGCATGATATGGGCGAAGGTTTAGCTGATAACTTAGGCGCTGGTAATGTAACAGGCGCAGAATGGCGCACAACTCCACTTTGGGGCTTAGGTTTATCCGCTTGTGTTACTGGTGGTGTTACTAACCCTACCGGTTATCAAGGTGATGATGTGTGTAAGCCTAACGCTAACTATTTGCATGATGGACGAGCGCGTACTATCAATGAAGCAATTATGTGGCATGGCGGCGAGGCTGAAAGTGCACGTATTGCCTATGAAAGCATCACTTCATCAGAACAATCAGCATTGTTAGCTTTTTTAAATTCGCTTTAAAATAAGTTATTAACTAAGGCTATTAACGTTGGTCGAGCTTATATCTGATTAAGAGGATTTACGAGTCCGTTAAATCATAATGATATTTAGGTTTGTTACTTACAGTTCAAGTTAATAATTAAAGCCTACGCTATTTTCCCAACAGCGTAGGCTTTTTATTTTAGGCATTATGATTCGCTTTTTAAGATGAATGAAAGTTCAATACTAGGGCGTGTTGATCTTTGTGGATTAAAATAAATGTTATTTAATGCATTTATTTATTGACTGAAATTAAAAAGCAGATTATTTTTGCGCCGATGTTTTTACGGGCACAACAATAGCGGCTTGCACTCCTTGCACCGTCTGGCGCCAAAGCCAACGCGTTTCACTTAAACCGCTTATTTAACATAACTGTTTAGTGTCCCTCTCGCGCGTACAAAAGCAGTGACTTGGAATATGATTAACAACAAACTTATCATCTTCTTTGTTTTTGTATAAGCAGCTTAAAATTAATACTTTTTAATTTTTATGCATGCTTTTAATTTTGTGAATACTTAAATGCTTGAACCTTCTGCGATAAGTTTACTGCCTCCATTAGTGGTGGTTGTATTGGCTGTTGTATTACGCCGCCCTATTTTATCTTTACTTATTGGTGCTTTAGTTGGCTTAGTTATAGCCGACCCTACACAGGTACTTACTAACTTTGCGAGCTCGTCACTAAAAGTGATGACGGACGAAACCATTGGCTGGCTAATACTTGTATGTGGGGGTTTTGGTGCACTCATCGCGCTACTAGTCCGCACCGGTGGCGCATCGGCTTTTGGCAAGCTAGCTCTTAAATACACCAAAGGTAAACGCTCATCTTTATTTATGACCTTTTGCTTAGGTGTGGTTATTTTTATTGATGACTACTTAAATGCGCTTACCGTGGGTGAAACCATGAAACGCATTACCGATAAATTTAAAGTTAGCCGTGAAATGCTTGCCTATGTTGTTGACTCTACTGCCGCACCAATCTGTGTACTTGTTCCTTTATCTACTTGGGCGGTATTCTTTAGTGGCTTATTGGTAGATAACGGTATTGCTGAAGAAGGCAAAGGTATTGCTGTTTATATTCAAGCTATTCCGTACATGTTTTACGCGTGGTTTGCAGTGCTTGTTGTTTTACTTGTTGTACTAGGTGTTATTCCTGCAATTGGTCCGATGAAAAAAGCAGAACAAATGGCGCAAATTGAGCAAGCTCAAGTCGACCCTGCTCAATACAGTGACGTTCAAACAGCAGATGAATACGCAGTAAAAGCAGCTGAAGAAAACTTTGAAGATGCCGACCCTAAAGGTAAATTACGTAACTTTTTAGTGCCTATTATTTTATTGGTGGCGTTTACGGTTTACTTTGAAATAGACGTATACAAAGGCTTACTAGCAACAATGGCGGTCACTCTCCCGTTTTATGCGCTACAAAAATTAATGAGCGTAAGTGAAATGATTGAGCGCATGCTTGATGGCTTTAAAAGTATGATCCCCGCTATTGGTACTGTTATAGCGGCGTTTATATTCAAAGATGTATGCGACTTAATTGGTTTACCTCAGTTTGTTATTGGCAGTTTAAGCCCTTATATGACCGCTGCATATTTACCAGCCGTGGTATTTATTTCAATGGCTATTTTAGCGTTTGCAACAGGGTCGAGTTGGGGTATTTTTGCTGTATCAATTCCGATTGTTATGCCACTGGCAAATGCGGTTGATGCAAACATACCACTGGTCATTGGTGCGCTATTATCGGCTTCTTCTTTTGGTAGCCAAGCGTGTTTTTACTCAGATTCAACGGTGCTCGCAGCGCAAGGCTCTGGTTGTAATTTAATGAGCCATGCCGTTACACAATTGCCTTACACGCTAATTGCTGCGGCATTAGCTGTTATAGGCTTTTTAGTAATGGCTTAATTAGCTTAATAAATAAAAACCCCAATGTAGCAATACATTGGGGTTTATTTTTAACTGTATTATACCAATCCGCAGTAATACTTAATCAATTTGAGAGATTAAATCTGACGCGAATTGGTATAAATAAAGCTTATTTTTGTAGTTTAATACCATTGTAATAGGCATCAAGCGTTGTAATTTTAGTTTGATTTGGTAAATCGGCAAAATCACTTTCAATAAACTTAGTACCGCGTAACTGCACATTTAAACGTGCCGCATTAGGGTTAAGCATTGTTTGCTTGTAGTAGTCTTTTATATCAGCAAGTGTTACTTTTTCAACTTCATCTATTAGCTTTTGCTTAGAATCAAAAGTAAAGTTTTCACGGTACCAATCATTTATAAGCGGGCTCATTTCGTCACTTAAGTTTTTAGGCTGCTCTTTAAGCGATACAAGGGTAGAGTTTTTAAGTTGCCCAAACGTCTCTTCGCTCATGTTATCAAGTTCAACAGCGTATTCTTTTTTAAACTTATCAAAACGAGCTTGTATTTCTTTTGGTCCTTTAACTGGTGTTTGAATATACAAACCAATTGCTGAGTAATCTTCAATTGGGCGAGCTAATGCACCTACTGCGTATGCAAGTTGCTCCTCAGTACGCATTTTATCAAACGCAACTGTTCTAAAGTGACTTTGTAATACAGCTGCTTCTGCTTTTTGTTTGTAACCCGCAACAGGGTGAACGGTCATATCAACCACCGCTACATCAGCTACATCAATATCTTTTTGCAATACCAGCGTTTCGCCCGGTTGAGGCAACCACGCTTTGCTTCGAGCAAATTCACTGTGTGTATGATTACTTGGTAATGTTGCACTTAATTCGTCTGCAATCGCGTCTATATCTTGCTGATTGTAGTTACCGTAACTAAATACGCGTAAATCGTTTTGTGCAAACGTAGCTGTTTTTAATTGTGCTAAGTCGGCAACACTCACTGAGTCAGCGGCTTTAATAAGTGCGTCTGTATCAAAACCACCTGTACGCGTTAGTTTTGAATACTCGCCAAATGCTTGTGCATACGGAAACTGTTTTTGTTGGTTTAGTAAATTACGTTTAAAGCGATCAACTGCTTGGCTAAATGCTTGTGCTGTTTCATCGGCTTTTAATCCGGTTAAAGCTTGTTTAAGCAATACATCTTGCTTATCTGTAAAACCACTCATAGATAAAACAAGACCATTACTTGGCGCAAGGCTTACGCTCATGCCGGCAACGGCCGCTTCAGTACTTAACTGACTTTGTTGAATATTATATAAATCGGCCCAAACAGAATAAAGGACTTCTGCTTTAATATCGTTCAAACCTGGTTGAGTATTTATATAAACTTCAACAAGCCCTTTTGGCTGCTCTGCAAATTTTTGACTTGCTTGGCGCCATACTTTTACACCATTTTTATCGTAAGCAAGTTCTGGGTGTTTTTGCTCTTTAAATGCTTGAGTTTTTATTGCAAAATTATCAGGCAATAAATTGTTTACAGTCGGTAGTGCTAACTTAAATTCGCTTGGTTTTTTCCAGCTGGCAATCTCTTGTTCGCTAATATCACTAATGCGGTATTTGCCGTCGTAAAAGTGTAGTTGCGAGTCAGTCTCTTCTTGCTGCGATACATACCAAATACGAAGAGTATCGGCATTTAACTGCTCAAGTACTTTATTTACAGTGTCAGCGTCAAACTTTGCATAATAATAAGGTGCATTAATAGCGTGATTTAACGGGTAATCTTGCATGCTTTGTGTAAGCGAGCTTACATAATTAAACTCATCACCTTTTTCTAAAAACTTAAACTGGTTATTTAGTGATGTACGAATTTCGTTGAAGTACTTGCTATCAACGCCCTCTTTTTTAATTAAATCGATGTACTGCATAATAGTCGCAACTATTTCGTCACGATTTTTCATACCTTCATCGGTAAGTTCTACATTTACGTTTAGTGACCCGTAATTGCCATATTGATTTGGTGCAGCTGAAGCTGAAAGCTGTGCTACCCACCCTTTGTCGCGAAGCAGTTGTGCTGGGCTGCCTGGCATTTCGTTACTTAATAAGTACGCTACAAACCGGTTTGGCTTAAGTGCAAATTCGCTATTATTATTAGCAATGGTGAAATCAAGTTGCAGCTGTTTTACATCTTCATTTGGTGCGTAAAACACACGTTTTCCGCCAGCGTTATCAAAATCAACTTTTGCAGTCACTGTTGGCTTTTCGATATTTTTATTTTTTATATCAGCAAAGTATTTTTGCGCTTTTTGCTCCATTTCAGCAATAGATAGATTTGAAATAAGCGCTACTTTCATAATATTTGAAGAGTAATATTTATTATAAAAATCAACTGTTTCTTTATGAAGTGAGCTACCTTCTTTGTCGCCAAGTGTTTCTAGGTTACCAATTAAAAAACGGTTAGCAGGATGATCGCCCATCATTTTACGCGCGAGTTTAAATTGACCAAAAAAGTCCATTTCGCGGCGCATTGACCACTCTGCGTTTACTGCATTTTTTTCTTTGTCTGTGTATTCAGGGTATAACTTAGGTGCTTTGAAAAAGTCGGCAAAGCGGTCTAGCCCTTCATCAAACGCGTCGTTATTAATTTTAAACATGTAATTAGTAATATCGAGCCAAGTGTATGCATTATGCGCGCCACCATTTTTGGTCATAAAATCAGAATACCCTTTTGTGTCTGGGTAACGATCGGTGCCTAAGAACAGCATATGCTCTAAATAATGCGCCATACCCTGTTGCGACATTGGGTCGTGTAGTAAACCAACACCTACACTCAATGCCGCTGCTGATTTTTCAGCACTTGGATCCGACACTAAAATAACTTCAATGTCGTTTGCCAACTTAAGTGTTTTATATTCGCGGTTATCGTTAGGGCTAACAACTAACGTGTCTGATAGTAAAGAGGCCTGAGGCGCCACAGAAACAGATGATATGTTAGAACAACCACTTAATACGGCTAATGCGATAGCACTAAAACCAATTATTTTTTTCATTTTATTTTCCATTAAAAATCATCGCGCAAAATATAGAGTGCGCCAGTTGAAAGCAATATAGTAAAGCTAAACTAACATTTTAAATTAATGATATGCCACAAAATAACGCTTAATTGTGTAACACATTGTGAAAAACATCTTCATACTCAATTGTAAACTCAAATAAATAAGGAAGATCAATGGAAAAAGTAATAATTTTAGCAATGTTCGTTCAAGTAACTCTCTCACTTATCGTAATGATTATAATGGGGAAAAGACGCTTTGCTGCAGCTAAAAACAAACAGTTAAATTTAAGCGATTTTAAAACAATGCAATTAGATAAAGCTGGCGACACTGTTAGGGTTGCAGATAGAAACTTTTCAAACCAGTTTGAAATACCTGTACTTTTTTTTGCGGGATGTTTACTTGCACTGCAACTAAATAGTGCCAGTACACTCGTGGCTATATTGGCGTGCTTATTTGTAGTATCGCGCATTGTACATAGTGTTATTCATTTAGGTGGGAATAATATACGGGCGCGCTTTAATGTATTTTTACTAGGGTGTATTTGTGTATTTGCATTGTGGCTTGTGATGATATGGCGAATACTTGCTTTTTAAGTAACCGTCTTTTATACATTGGTTTGAAGTAACAATACCAAGTGATAAGCGACGCTAGCCTAGCTACGCCGCTTATAATATTAAGTTTACTTAGTACGTTTTAAACGAGGAAGCACAAGTAAAAAAGCACCTAAAAGCCAAGCAATTCCACCACCCGAACTATCCTCAGAAACCGGTTCTGAAGGTGACGTATCATTATCTATTAACGTGTTTAATGTTACGGTTAAACCTTGTGATGAATTGGGATCGTCATCTAATACCGAAACGCTTTGTATAGAAACTAAGTTAGTGCTGCTAATTGTTACATCGTTGCTTGAACACTGCTCTGACGTAATACCAACAACAGGCGTTTCTCCACAATGAACCAAGGCTGCAATATTATCGAGTGTAACTTGGCTTGCTGCAGTAATTTGTCCAAATACTGTAAAACCACCATTTTGGGTATCTAATTGAGAACTGCCGGCGCTATTATCCGACATATTAAAAAACCATTGGCTTGTAGCGCTATCAGGGTTTCCGCCTAATTTTGCCATCGCAATCGTACCTTTAACATTTGAAAATATAGGCTCATTAATAATCGCAGGTTTAGTTTCAATAGCATCAAAATCATCTGAAAAAGTAAAACCGCCACCTTGAATAACAAAGTTATTAATTGAGCGATGAATAACAGTTTGATTATACGCTTCGTCATCAATATAGCTTAAAAAGTTTTCGACTGTATTCGGCGTTTCTTGATCAAATAAATTTATCACAATAATACCTTGGCTGGTTTGCATTTCAACAATAGTTGCAGTGCTTGCAAAGCTCGCAGAGGCTAGTAATGAGCCAAGTAATAGTTTTTTCATGTTACATCCTGTTGTTATATTTATTTGAACGAATTGTTAATTTGCAAGTAGATTAATATCACTTGCCAGATAAATCGATAGCAAAGTGCTAATTGATACAAATTAGACCGTATTGATAACATTTTAATTACATAACTTTATATACCTTTAAGTTATATAAATCTATAGGGTTAAAACCAAATCATCTTTCCTTGTTTAGTGTTTTTGTTACTATCAATCAAAATAATAAAATACGGGTAAAGTTCATGTCAGACACTAAACACACCATTTGCGATTTCGGTTTACACAAAGGCGAGGCTTACACAAAGCTACCAGCAAGCTTTTTAACGTGGATGATAGCTGCTAAACATCAAAAATCTGAGTATGCGAGCAAAGAACTAAAACGCAGGCAGCAAGCAGCTACAAACCGCAATTAAACTAAAAATGTAAATAACTACGTTTTTTTAGCGTAAAACTAGTTTAAACTACCCCCTTGATAAATTAAGTAGACCTTAATGAACAGGTATTTTATGCGTATAATTATTTTTTTCTCAGTTATTTTAAGTATCGTTGGGTGCACTTCTGCAACTCAAAACTCCGTCTCCAGCAATTCTTCTACTCAATATTTAACAGTACTTCATACTAATGATAATCACGGGCGCTTTTGGCACAATGAAAAAGGCGAGTATGGTATGGCAGCTCGTAAAACGTTAATTGACTCTCTACGTAATGAAGCACAAAAACAAGGTCATGCAGTATTACTACTCTCTGGTGGTGACATAAATACAGGTATTCCTGAGTCAGATTTACAAAAAGCGGAGCCTGACTTTAAAGGTATGTCGTTAATTGGTTACGATGCGATGGCATTAGGTAATCATGAATTTGATAACCCTATTGATGTATTAAAACAGCAGCAAAAATGGGTGAACTTTCCTTTTTTATCAGCAAACATTTTTGAAAAGTCTACTGGTGAACATGCTTTTGATAGCTATAAAATATTCAAAAAGAATGGCTTAACAATCGCTGTTATTGGTTTAACCACTACCGACACGGCTAAAATTGGGAACCCGCAATATATTGGTCATTTAGAGTTTAAAGATCCGGTTGAAATTACAGCAAAATTAGCACAAAAAATTAAAGCTCAATATAATCCAGATATTACTATTGCACTTACACATATGGGTCATTATGTAGACGCTCAGTTTGGTATAAATGCACCTGGCGACGTTACACTTGCTCGCTCACTTCCTGCTCATACATTAGATATGATTATTGGCGGACACTCGCAAGAACCTGTTTGTATGGCCGGCAAAAATATTAGCGACGAAAACTTTAAACCAGGTCTTGCTTGTAAACCAGATCAACAAAATGGCACCTACATAATGCAAGCCCATGAATGGGGTAAATATGTTGGTAAAGCTGAATTTAAACTTGAAAATGGTAAATTAACATTATTAGATTACAGACTTATCCCTGTGAACTTATATGTTGATAAAGTACAAACTGATGGTTCTACAAAAGAAGTATTAGCAAACGAGTACATTAAACCAGACCCAAAACTTGAATCTTTTTTAGCGGTATATCAAGCTAAAGGAGCAAAACAAATTGAAGGTAAAATTGGTAATATCGATGCCCGTTTAGAAGGCGACAGAAACAAAGTTCGTTATCAACAAACTAATCTTGCACGCGTTATAATTCAGGCACAAATGGATGTAGTGGGTGCAGACTTTGGATTAATAAGCGGTGGCGGTATTCGTAGTTCTATTGAAGCTGGCGAAGTAAGTTACAAAGATATTTTAAAAGTACATCCTTTTAAAAATCGCATTACTTATATGGATTGGCAAGGCAGCGATTTATGGGATTATTTAAATACAGTAACAAGCTTCCCACCTGATGCTGGTGCTTATTTGCAATATCATAAACTATCGTTTGAACGTAAAAATAATCAGCTAGTAAACGTGATGATTAACGACCAACCGCTAGATAAAAATAAGACTTATAGAATGAGCCTAAATAGCTACAATGCCTCTGGCGGTGACGGCTACCCTGCTCTTACAGATCTTAAAGGATTTGTTAGCACTGACGAAACAGATGCTCAGGCACTACAAGACTTTATATCAAAAAATAGCCCACTTAAAACCGCAGAGTTTACTCCTAAGTAAACGCTAATAAGAAGGAAAGTAACTAATAGCTTAGTTACTTTCCTTTTATATCAATATTTCCTTTATCTATATTCACTAAACCGTAGCTATGTAATCGTGAGCGCGAGCCCTCGCCAAATGCCTTTGGTGGATAGTAAATCTCTTTTTGTTCAGGGTATTCGCTTAACACTTCATCAAGTGCAGCGCGAATCTCACTTAGTGTTTTTTCAAGACTATTATTAAAGTTAGGCCGTTTTCTTACAGTGTGACCTAGTTCAACTAATCGATGAAAATATTTATTTGCTAACTCTACAAGCTCTTCTGGCACATTTTTATTTTGGTTAAGTGCAATATCATTATTTTCCCCGCAAAACTCCACAAGAGCCAAATAAAAGCAAAGGGGCTTATTAGCCAATGATGTAAGTTGCTCGTGCGCATAATTAGTAGAAAGCGTTTTATGATTAAGATCTATAATGAGCATAAATGGGGCTAGCTCTACAATAGGCTTATTTAACTCAATAGCTTTTAAATCTTTGTTATTATTAGCTAAAATAAGCTTTAGCCACATACTTAAGCTAATACTCAATATAAAAAGCATCAAACAAAAAGCCATATTACTAAGTGTTATAAAATTTGAATTGATATTAAATACAAGTAATACCCGACCATTATTGGTTCGCAAATAATCAATGTGTTGATTAGGCTCTAATTTAATAGATAACCCATTCCCAGGAACAATATGCTCAAGAGATACGCTTGCATCGATTAATACACTGTTTAACTTATTAATATAACTGCGGACCGCATCTTTATTGCCTGAGTGCTTTAATAACTCATTTGATAAATCGAGTAATGGTAGATCTAGCGCTATTTGTTTTTCTATTTGTATTATTTTTTGTTTAATTACATAGTGTTGCTTTTTATTAACCGATAAATAAAACACTGACGAAAACAGTAAAAATAATATTAGAGTGATAATTGTTGAGTTAAATTTACTCATTATTATCTCCTTTAAAGATTATTTTTTTACTGTCGCAATTCCAATATGGTTTAACATCTTGGTAGTAGTGCAAGGTTTGATCTTTAGACATTTCTAGTAGGTGTGTTTGTACCGTACACAATAAATCAGTATTATTTTGCTGCATTTTTAAATACCAACGCGTACCCGACACATTATTACTTAGCGGTGTAATATAGTTTTTTGAAAAACGCTGAGCATCACTTTCTTTCCAAAAAGATGCAATAATATCTACTTTGCCATTGGCAAGTAAATCACGTAACTCGTTATGAGAACGCGCATAGGTGATTTTCAAATTTGCTAAATTAATATTCAATTCTTTAAACGTTTGCTTTGGTAAAATATGCCCTGAGCGGCTTGTAGGGTAATCAAGTAAACCAATTCGTTTATCTAAAAAATACTCTTTAGTCAGTCGTGGTTTTTCTTTAGAGGAGATAAAAAATGCGGTGTAATCAGCAAAACCAACTACAGGCTGATAATTGTAGGTAGACTCAGCTTTAAAAGCTGCCATTATGTTATTTTTCGCTAAAATTAAGTCTGCAATTCCCTTCCCTACAAACTCAAAACTATCTGACGTTCTGTAACCCCAATAACCAATAACAGAGCCATATTGTTTAGCCACAACGTTATCGTCGCATAAGCTTTTAGTTAATATTTTGGCTATTTTTTTTGATTGTGTAAAAACAATTAACTTATCTTTATTTTCGATTGCGGTTGTTTGACACTCTATTGAAGTTTCAATCATGACCGGAAAACGTAGTTCTGCATGGTCTATACTTACCTGCCCCCACAGCCATATAAGCACAAACAACATAAACAAAAATGTAACAAACGATGTTTTATGCAGCAGCATACGTTTAAAATTCAAAGAAAAACCATCCCAAAATATATTATCCGTGCATTTGAACAATTTTACTTACTTATTACAACAAGTAATTTTACTCATTAACGCTAAGCATATGATTTTAAATAACTAACAATAAGAAACTATGAATCTTATTGACTCCTTTCTATTAACTACAAAAGTAAGGACAATTGACCGCATAAATTATAATAGCAACATGAAACATTCATTTAGGAAGTTCTAATGCATAACAATTTAAAGCTATCAATAACCTCAGCATTATTAATTAGTGCCGTTTTTACAAGCAGTGACACCTATGCATGGGGCCAAAATGGTCACCGTATTGTCGGTAAAATTGCAGAATTTCATTTAAGCGAAACAACAAAAACAACAATATTGCCGTATCTAAATGGTGAGTCACTTGCTCAAATATCAACATGGCCTGATGAAATGCGCTCAGCTCCTGGTGAATTTTGGCAAAAAAAATCATCTCGCTGGCACTATATTAATGCCGCACCAAACCAACCTTTAAGCCTTGACCATTCGCATACAAAAACAAAAGAATCGGTGAGTAATATTCTTGAAGGCATTCATTATTCAATGCAAACCTTAACTGACGATAATAGCTCTTTAGATGCTAAACAGTTTAGTTTACGTTTTTTAGTTCATTTAGTGGGTGATAGCCATCAACCATTTCATGCAGGTAGAAGCGAAGACAGAGGCGGCAACAGCATAAAGGTTAAGTTTTTTGGTCAAGATACAAATCTTCATAGCCTTTGGGATACAAAGCTTATTGAAAACCAAAACTTATCGTATACCGAGTTTGCACAATTTATTGATACAAATAATAGCGAATTAATTGCTGAGTACTTACAAAGCACGCCAACAACGTGGCTAGAAGAATCTCGTAATTTAGCTAATAAAATTTATAAATCAACAAACGATGAAGTTAGTTATAGCTACATATATGAAAGTACACCAATTATAAAAACTCGCCTTCAACAAGCGGGAATTCGCTTAGCCGGATTACTCAATGCTTTATTTGACCCTTCTGCAAAAGAGTTAGAAACAGCACTTAAAATGAATACTGATACACAAACTGCAAATTAAATTTAAATAACCTACACACGGGAAATCAACATTATGACTAAGCTTCGCCTTTCGAAACTAACTGGAGCGGTAATTTTAGCGCTAGGTGTTTCTACAAGTGCAATGGCTGCAGATACGTCTTCTGCAATGCGCGGTAAAATTACTACACCTTCTGGTAATAGTGCTGCAAACGTTAAAATTAAAGTAGTTCACCAACCAACAGGTACTGTAAGTGAACTTACTACAAACGAAAGCGGTACTTTTATCGCAAATGGATTACGTGTAGGTGGTCCTTATACTGTTATTATTGACTCAGACACATTTAATGACACCACGATTGAAAACATTTTCTTAAACCTTGGTGAAACATATCGTTTAACGTCGCAGTTAGCGCCGTCAAACATTGAAAAGATTGAAGTGTCTGGTTATAAAATTGTTCAGCAATCTGGCGGTTCTAGCAGTACATTTGGTAAAGATACCATTGAAAACATGCCTAGTTTTAATCGTGACATTAAAGACATTGCACGTTTAAACCCACTTGCTAGCATTAATGGTAACGGCGAGCTTACGTTTGCGGGTAGTAACCCACGTACAAACGGCTTAACGGTTGACGGTATTGGTCAAAATGATGACTTTGGTTTGAATTTTGGTGGTTACCCTACGTCTCAACCACCTGTATCACTTGATGCAATTGAACAAGTGTCTGTAGATGTATCGCCATTTTCGGCTTCAAAAGGTAACTTTGGTGGCGGAACAATAAACGCGGTAACTAAGTCAGGTACCAACGAATTTAAATTCTCTGGTTTTTACGAAATTTCAACACCTGAAATAGCGGGCGATGTTAAAAATATAATTGAAGAAGATGAGCTTGATGAGTTAGGTCATAAGACGTTTTCAACAACAAAAGTTGAGCCAATTAAAACTGAAAAAAGATTCGGTTTCAATGTAGGTGGCGCAATTTTAAAAGACGAACTATTTTACTTTATAAATTATGCCCAGTGGTCAAGCGAGCAAGACCTTGATTACGGTTTTCAGGGTTCTGGCGCGGCCAACGAATTTACAACAACAGAAGCAAACTACAATCGTTTTACTTCTATTTTAAATAATGAATATGGTTTAACTGATTCATTAGCGGGTGCTCCTGAGGACACTAACAAAAACTTATTAGTAAAACTAAGCTGGAACGCAAGCGACGATCATCGCTTAGACTTTACTTACCAATGGCAAGACGACCAAGACGAAAAAAACTCCAGCACAGGCGGTAACAATATTGCATTAGTATCAAGTACTTATGCCTATGTAACAAAATTCAATAACTTTGCGACAAAGCTTTATTCTGACTGGAGCGAAAACTTTTCAACCGAAATTGGTGTGTCGTATAAAGATGTTACCTCTGATAGCGCAACTCGCTCTAACTTAGGAAGTATTACTGTAGAAGAAGACGGCAGAAATGGTCCTTATTACAGCTTTGGAACAGATCAGTATCGTCATGCTAATCGCTCTGAAACACAAAACCTAACCTTAACATTAGATGCTACTTATTTAATGGATGAGCATGAAATAAACTTTGGTGCTCAATACGAGTCACTTCGTTTATATAACTTGTTTGCTCAAAACTCGCTTGGTTCATGGAAATTTGATAGCTTTGAAAGCTTTGAAAACCGTGAAGTGGGTTCATATGATTTCTCTTATCAAAATGCATACACCAATGATTCGGCCGATACAGCTTACGACGTAAGACGTAATCAGCTAGCCCTTTACATAGAAGATACTTTTTATGTAGGTGATGATTTAGAAGTAACGGCAGGTGTTCGTTATGAGCGTTTATCGTCAGATGACAAACCAACTCTAAATGAAAATTTTGCTAATACGTATGGCTTTACCAACCAAGAAAACCTTGATGGTATAGACATAATTCTTCCTCGAATTGGCTTTAAATACTATGCAACCGAAGCACTTACTATTAATGGTGGCATTGGTCGTTTCCAAGGTGGTATACCAAACGTTTGGTATAACAACTCATTTCAAAGTGATGGTATAACACTTGTATCAGCGCCTAATAATGTAATAAACGATTACTATGCAAATAATCCAGCAGACATTACCCAAGTGCCTAGTGAAATTCAAAATTCATTAGAACAAGGCGCTGGTAGCGTTGCCTATATTGACCCTGACTTTAAACTGCCTTCAAGCATTCGTACACAAGTAGGTTTTGAATACGAATTTGATTCAGAATTACTAGGTGACGGCTTTAAATGGCAAGCAGAAATTGCTTATCATAAAAAAGAAAATGAAGCGGTATGGCATAACACATCAATTAATCCAATCGGCCTTGCTGCTGACGGTGAGCGTGTTATTAACCAAAGTATATACAGTGGTTCTTTAAGTGATAATGCAGATATAGAAATGACAAACTCATCTGAGGATGGTCGTTCAATTATTATTTCAACTGGTATTGCTAAACAATGGGATAACGGCTTATTTATATCAGCAAGTTATGCTCATCAAGACGTAACAGAATCATCAGCGGGCTCCGCTTCTCAAGCTGAAGGTAACTACAAGCACAACATTACGGTTAACCGTAATGAAGATATTGCGGCTCGTGGCTTTTACGAAGTAGAGCACAGCTTTAAAGTTAACTTAGCTTATAACACTGAATTTTTTACAGGGTACGCAACTAAGTTCAACGTATACTTTGAACGCCGTTCAGGTCGTCCATTTAGTTACACAATGAATATGTATAAAAACGGTGACTTAGGGGATACAAGTAGTTTCTTCTCTAATGGTGCTTACTTACCATATATTCCAACTGGCGCTGATGATGCAAATGTAAATTGGGATGAATCTGGTATTTCTTGGGCTGAACTAGAGCCATTATTAGAACGTGCTGGAATATCTCAGCGTGGTGGTATTTTAGGTAAAAACACCGCAACTCAGCCTTGGGTTACTACTATGGATATAAGCATTAAACAAGAAATCCCTGGTTTTGCTAAAGGTCACTCTGGTGAGGTTTACTTTATGATAGATAACTTCGCAAACTTGTTAAATAGCGACTGGGGTGTTGAAAAGCGCCTAGGATATTCTAACCAAACTATTTATGACTTTAAAGGACTTGATGATCAAGGACGTTACATATTAGACAGTAGTTTTGGCGGCGCTGATGTGCGTAACTATTCGCAAATCAACCAATCATCATCTGCATGGCAAGCTAAAGTAGGTGTTAGCTACAAGTTTTAAACCTTAATAGGTAAGTAATAACACATTAAGTTGTTTGTTAACAAAACCCATTGCAAAATTGTAATGGGTTTTTTGCTTTTCACACCCCAATTTCACATTTTTGTCATAAAACCCACGTAATATGTAGCTCATTATAGAGTTGTTACTCAAAAAACACTCAAATAATCAAAAATAGTACTATTTATTAAAAAAACATTGCAGTTGTATTTTATTTGTAACAAAGAAATGAGGTACACTAGTAACGGATTTTTAATAAGATGAACTTGAACTGTTTATTTTGTTGAAAATTTACAATTTAAAATAAAAATATAAAAAATTTAATGATTAACTACACGGGAAAATTAAATGAAAACTCAACTTCGTAAAACAGCTCTTTCACTTGCTATCGCAGCATGTGTAAGTGTTAGTGGCGCAGCAATCGCAAACGAAACTACGTCTGCAATTAAAGGTCAAATAACAGGACCTAGTGGCAACCCTGCTGCTGGCACAAAAATTACTATTTTACATGTACCTTCAGGCTCAGTAAAAACAACTGAAGTTAACGATGCTGGTTACTTCACAGCTAAAGGTTTACGTGTTGGTGGACCATATAGAGTAATCGTAGATTCTGACATCTATGCAGACCAAGAGTTCAATAATATTATTTTGAACATTGGTAACGATTACCCTGTAAACGCATCGCTTGAGTCAATTTCAAATATTGAACAAATCGTTGTAACAGGCGCGCCAATCAGTGCAATGTCTGGTGGTTCAGGTCCAGCTTCAACATTTACGTTAACTGATCTTGAAAACACACCTGCAATTAACCGTGATTTAAAAGACATTATTCGAATTGATCCACGTGTAGCAATCGATGATAGCCGCGGTACTATTAACTGTGGTGGTGGTAACCCACGCTTTAACAGCTTAACGCTTGATGGCGTTCGTATGAACGATAACTTCGGTTTAAGCTCAAACGGTTACCCTACTATCCGTGCCCCTTTTTCTTTCGATTCAATTGAACAAGTAGCTGTTGAACTTGCACCATTTGACGTGCAATACGGTGGTTTTACATCGTGTAACATCAATGCTGTTACAAAGTCTGGCGGTAATGAAGTACACGGTGGTGTATTCTTCGATTACACTAACGATTCGCTAAAAGGCGACAAAATTGAAGGCGAAGACGTTGATAACGGTAGTTACAACGAAAAACGCTACGGCTTTAATGTTGGCTTACCACTAATAAAAGATTCACTATTTTTATTCACTTCATATGAAAAACTAGAGGGCGTAGCACAATTTAACTACGATCCACTAGGCTCAAGTGTTTCTGCAAGCGATTTAGCGCGTATTCAACAAATAACTCAAGACGTGTATGGCTATAATGCAGGTACTATGCCTCCAAGCGCGCCAGTAGAAGATGAAAAAATCTTAATTAAATTAGATTGGAATATTAATGAAGATCATCGTGCTAACTTAATTTATAACCACAACGATGGCTTTACATTATCTCAGTCAGATACAGGCTCTACACGTCTTTCACTAGATAGTCATTTTTATGAGCAGGGCGCAGAATTAAATTCAATCATTGCTTCGCTTTACTCAGATTGGAGCGATAACTTTTCAACTGAAATTCGCTTAGGTAAATCAGAACTTGACGCACGCGTAGAATCACTAGACGCTGCAAGCAGCTTCGGTGAGTTTCAAATTGATACAGACGATGGCGGTACAGTATATTTAGGTCCAGATGATTCTCGTCAATCAAACGATTTAAACTATGACACAATCACCGCTAAAATCGCTGGTACTTACTACCTAGACCAACATACAATTACCGCAGGATATGAGTATGAAGAGCTAGAAGTATTTAATCAGTTTGTGCAACACACACAAGGTGAATGGCAATTCAATTCAATTGATGATTACGAAGCCGGTATTGCAAGCGCAATTTTTTACAACAATGCTGCAGGCACAAATGATCCAACTGACGCTGCTGCAAATTTCTCATATGCGCAACATACTTTTTATGTTCAAGATGAATATAGCTTAACAAATATTGATGCCTCTTTAACGTTTGGTCTTCGTTACGACAAATACACAAGCGATGACAAACCGACGCTAAACCAAAACTACACTGACCGTTACGGTTTCAGTAACCAAGCAACATTTGATGGCATTGATTTAATTCAACCACGTGTTGGCTTTGAATGGTATGCAACAGATGCACTAGAAGTACGTGCTGGTGTTGGCTTGTTCTCAGGTGGTAACCCGAACGTTTGGTTATCAAACTCATACTCAAATGACGGTATTACTAACATTAGTGCAAATCAGTTCGGTGCAATCGACTTATTTGCTTCGCCTAATGCAAATGGTGGCACGCCTGGTTTTGATGTACCGCAATCACAGTTTGATGCTGTAGCAGGAGTGCCTATTGGTTCTGGCGATAGCTCTACAAATGCAGTTGACCCAGATTTTGAACTTCCATCAGAATGGAAATATTCAATTGGTGCTACTTACACAACTGAAAACGATTATGTTTATGCTTTAGACTTCTTGTATTCAGACAAACGTAACGCTGCAACAACGATTGATTTAGGTATTACTGACTCAGGCTTAACTACATTCGATGGTCGTCCTATCTTAGAGTCTGTTGAAGGTCGTGATGGCGATTTGCTGCTTACTAATGTTAATGGTGATAGCGGTCAATCTTCTGTTTTCTCTGCAGCAGTAAGCAAAGCGTTCGATAATGGCATTAGAGTACAACTATCGTATGCTTATACAGATGCTGATGATGTAAACCCAATGACAAGCTCTACAGCGAGCTCTAACTACGGTAACTTAGCAACATCTAATCCGTTAAACCCTGGTGTATCTTCATCTGATTACGAAATCCCACATCGTTTTACATTAAACCTTGGTTATACTCATGAATTCTTTGATGGATATGACACGCGCTTTAATTTATTCGGTGAAGCATATAAAGGCTTACCTTACAGCTTTACATTTGATGGTGATGACGGGGTATTTGGAGACGTTAACTCAAACCGTTCTCGTCAACTTCTATACGTTCCATTAGTGAACGATCCTAATGTTGTTTACAACATGAGTGCTGACGAAATTAGCGAGTTTAATGACTTCATTGATTCTGAAGGCTTAAAACGTGGTGAAATCTCTGGTCGTAATACGCAAAATTCAGATTGGTTTGTTAAGTTTAACTTTAAGCTAACGCAAGAAGTGCCTGGATTTATGGAAGGTCATAAAGGTGAAGCATTCTTCGTAATTGATAACCTTACTAACTTACTTAACGATGACTGGGGCGTACTTAACAAAGGTCCATTTGTTGGTGCTGAAATGATTAGCGTAGGTACTGATGATCAAGGCCGTTACGTTTATTCAGGTTTCAACCCAAATAATGCAAACACGACAGTTCAGCGTGATGCGTCTTTATGGGAACTACGTGTAGGTGTTCGTTACACGTTCTAATTTAACATGTTAAATTAGTAATAGTTTATAAGCCCATCTTTTGATGGGCTTTTTTATTGCTGTAATTTACTTTTTAGCTTATCAAAAATATTGTTTAACACTGCGTATTCTTCATCATTTAAAGCACTCAGTAATTGCTTTTCCCAATTAAGTGCATCGGGTGCTATTTGTTCGTATAAAGTCCATCCGTTATTACTAAGCGTTAATAATGCTGCACGCTTGTCTTGCTCATTTAGCTGACTGCACACAAATTCTTTATCAATAAGTGCTTTTACTGCACGCGAAACCGTTGATTTATCCATATTTGCTTGTCGACATAAATCTCTTGCATTGCTTTGTCCGTACTGCGCTAAATTAGCAAGTATTCGCCATTGAGGAATATTTAAACCATATTGAGCCTGATAAACCTCTGCAAAATCGTTACTCACAAGCGTTGCTATATTTGTTAACTGGTAGGGTAAAAACGTTGCTAAATCTATTTTCATTATTGTTTATTCCAAATCTATAAAGTTTACTTTACTGTTCATTTTTATTTACAATTACGAGTAACAGCACATTTGATATTAGTCTCACTTGAGAGTACCTTAACTGAAATAAGATAAACATTAAACCAACCTTCTCTCACAGGAGCGAGTAATGTCGACACAATTAAATTATATGACCGGTTTTGGTAATGAGTTTGAAACACAAGCGCTACCTGGTGCATTACCGATAGGTCAATTTAGTCCGCAAAAAGTTAAGTACAATTTATATACTGAACAATTTAGCTCAACGGCTTTTACGGCTCCNTTCAAACCGCCGAACTTGGTTTTATCGCCTGCGCCCATCGGTAGTGCAAGGTGATTATAAAGCGGTAGATAATGGTTTAATTAGAACAGCCCCCATTACAGAAGCAATAACCCCGCCCACAATGCTTCGCTGGAATCCTATTACTATCCCAACTGCTGATACTGACTTTATTGACGGTTTAGTTACCATGGCCGCGAATGGAAGCGCTAATGGTCAATCGGGGATTGGTATTCATATTTATGTAGCTAACAAGTCAATGCAAGAGCGTTACTTTTGTAATGCCGATGGCGAAATGCTGTTTGTGCCTCAGCAAGGTGAATTATTAATACATACTGAGTGCGGTAAGTTAAATATTAAACCAGGTGAAATAGCGGTAATTCCGCGAGGTATTAAGTTCTCTGTTGATTTAATTAATGATACCGCTCGTGGTTATATTTGTGAGAACTACGGACATGCATTAGAACTTGCAGAGCGTGGACCCGTTGGTGCTAACGGTTATGCAAACGACAGAGACTTTCAATACCCTGTTGCGGCATTTGAGGATAAAGAAGGCAACTTTGAGCTAGTTTCTAAATTTAATGGCAATTTGTTTAGCTGTGAAATAAAGCACTCCCCTTTTGATGTTGTTGCATGGACTGGTAATAGCTCACCCTATAAATACGATTTATCACGTTTTAATGTAATGAATACCGTTAGCTTTGATCACCCCGACCCTTCTATATTTACAGTGTTAACTTCTCCTTCTGCTACGAAGGGAATGGCAAATGTCGATTTTGTTATTTTTCCACCACGCTGGATGGTAGCTGAAAATACGTTCCGCCCGCCTTATTATCATCGCAATATAATGAGCGAGTTTATGGGCTTAATTGAAGGTGTGTATGATGCAAAAGAGCACGGTTTTATAGCTGGAGGTGCTAGTTTACATAACTGCATGTCGCCTCACGGTCCTGAAGCTGACGTATTTAATAAAGCATCAAATGCAGAGCTTACACCGCAAAAATACGAAAACACCTTGGCATTTATGTTTGAGTCACGTTACATAATTTCGCCAACAAAATACGCATTAGAAGGTACAGAGCGTCAACCAAATTACACTGACTGCTGGCAAACAATTAAAAAACAATTTACGGGTTCAGCAAATTAACCATGAAGTTATATAGTTACTTTCGCTCATCTGCTGCTTATAGAGTTCGTATTGCTTTAAACTTAAAAAATATAAAGCACGAACTCGCTATTGTAGACCTGCTGAAGTCAGAACAACTTGGGGATGATTATTTAACGACTAATAAGCAAGGTTTACTCCCCGCATTTGAAACCGACCAAGGCGTGTTGGCACAATCACTAGCAATACTAGAATGGCTTGATGAAACATACCCACAGTGTCCATTAGTGACTGGTACTGCGTGGCAAAAAGCACAAATAAGAAATTTGAGTTTTGCAATTGCCTGCGATATTCACCCGTTGAACAATTTACGCGTGCTTAAATATTTATCGGACGAGCTATGTGTTGATACTGAAGGTAAAAATAAATGGTACCAACATTGGATTGAAGAAGGCTTTAACAAAATAGAACTCATGCTAAACAAAAGTAATCACTACTGTATTGGTAACCAGCCTACACTCGCTGATATTTGTTTGGTACCTCAAGTATATAACGCAATTCGTTTTAATATAGATATGAGCTTATACCCAAAAATTGCAGCTATTTATATACATTGTAATAAATTAGCTGCATTTAGTGATGCTGCACCGCAAAACCAACCCGATGCAAATTAAAGTAATTTAAATACTAACTCTGAAGCGCACTATGAATAACCGTAATATGTTCAATTAAATCCAAGCCCAGATCGGTTAAGTAACCGCCATCGGGGCTATCTATAATTCCTTTGTCAAATAGTCGCTGCGCCGCGCTAAGTAGGCTGGGCTCTGCATCTGAATGTAGTTTAATTCCTTGCATTTTACTGTCGCGAGGGAATTTAGCTAATAATGTAAATTCTTCTATCATAGTTTGATTAAATTGCATGTGTTCACCTTTTTATTGTTCTGTGTTTTGTTGAGTGTGTTGTATATTACTTACCCTAGCATGTTTTTTATACCAATTGTATTAAATGTAATTTGTATTAACTCTAGGGTCTGTTGATCTTTCAAGGTTAAATTTGCAGCAGTCTGTTTGGTATTTAGGCAAGGCAGAGCCTATACAGTGTGGTTATTCCCCATAAATAGGCGATAACGTAGCATTAATGCCAAACAGGCGCTGCCCAAAGGGTTCTTCCTAGGGGCTATTTACTCTTTGTTGCTCGGTTTTGACTTAGCCCACTAGGTTACAAATCTCGCGCCGCGATTAAATAGCCCCTAGTTTGAACAAATTTTAATCCGCAAAGATCAACAGACCCTA
>NZ_AUTQ01000137.1 GCF_000498095.1 Pseudoalteromonas sp. TB64 | reverse complement strand
TCAATCGGCGGATTTACGTAAGCTTCATTCATAATTGAATAAGTGCATAGAGCGGGTTATTAGCTCAGTTGGTAGAGCAGTTGACTTTTAATCAATTGGTCGATGGTTCAAATCCATCATAACCCACCATTCTATGACAGTTTTAATCGGCGGATTTACGCATGCTTTTTACAAAGCAGTTTATATTAGAGCGGGTCATTAGCTCAGTTGGTAGAGCAGTTGACTTTTAATCAATTGGTCGATGGTTCAAATCCATCATGACCCACCACTCTCTAATACTTCCCTTATATTCTTTTTTAAATTCTCACTCTATTTTTTATAAACAGCCTCGCTAGTTTGCTGTTATTTACGTTCATATTCTCGTATAATTCGCCGCAATTAATGCTCCGTAGATAAGTGGTCGAGAACATGAGTCTAGCTCAAACTATTATGCCTGAAGGTTATATTTTCCCTCCTAAGCCAGCACCGTTAACACAAGACGAGCAAGGCGAATATAAAGCGCGTATAAAACAATTACTAAAAGATAAAAATGCAGTACTTGTTGCACATTATTATACCGATCCTGAAATTCAAGCGCTCGCCGAAGAAACTGGCGGTTGCGTTGCTGATTCGCTAGAAATGGCACGTTTTGGCGCACGTCACGATGCAGATATGATCATCGTCGCAGGTGTAAAATTTATGGGCGAAACCGCTAAAATTTTAACACCTAATAAAACAGTGGTTATGCCAACACTTGAGGCGACTTGTTCGTTGGATATTGGTTGCCCTGTAGACGAGTTCTCAGCGTTTTGTGACGAGCACCCTGATCGTAAGGTTGTTGTGTACGCAAACACCTCTACTGCTGTTAAGGCACGTGCAGATTGGATTGTAACGTCATCGTGTGCACTTGAGATTGTTGAGTACCTGGATGAGCAAGGCGAAAAAATTATTTGGGGTCCAGATAAACACCTTGGTAGCTACATTCAAAAAAATACCGGTGCTGATATGCTAATGTGGAATGGTGCATGTATTGTACATGACGAGTTTAAAACAAAAGCCTTAAAGGATATGAAGGCGCTGCATCCAGATGCAGGCGTATTAGTTCACCCTGAGTCACCAGCAGAAATAGTTGCACTTGCCGATTCGGTTGGATCTACGAGCCAATTGATCAAAGCCGCTCAAACAATGGACAATAAGAAGTTTATTGTAGCAACCGATCGCGGCATCTTTTATAAAATGCAGCAACTATGCCCAGATAAAGAGTTTTTTGCGGCTCCTACGGCAGGTGAGGGCGCTTCATGTAAAAGTTGCGCACATTGCCCTTGGATGGCGATGAATGGCTTAAAAGCGATTGAGGAAGCCCTCATAAGCCCTAAAGGTAAAGAAGTATTCGTTGATATGGATTTACGCGAAGGCGCTCTTAAATCACTTAACCGCATGCTTGAATTTACTGCGAGTATGGCTAAGTAATTTTAGAAGTAAAAATGTGGACGGCTAAATCTTGAATTTAGCCGTTTTTTTATACCTCAATATAAGTGATTGCTTGATAAGTAAGCACTTGAAGGATCATATTTAAAAATGCCTTGCACCTCGAGGGTCTATTTCATACTATAGCGCGCTGTTGCATTACACAATTGCAACACAGTGGAGGGATGGCTGAGTGGCTGAAGGCGCACGCCTGGAAAGTGTGTTTAGGTTTATCCCTAACGAGGGTTCGAATCCCTCTCCCTCCACCATTATTCAATATCAGGACGTCTCATGACGTCCTTTTTTGTGCCTGTAATAAAATAAATTCAATGACTTAGCGTATTATGATGTTCTATAGCGTCCTATCCAAGCGCAGGTCTTTAGTATACCTAGTAGTATACCTAGTAGTATACCAAGCAGCACGGCTGTAAATTTAACCTAATAGAATAGGTTGAACTTTGAATTACGCTAATAACTAACGGTGTATTGTAAAAAAAAAGCTGAGCCAGCTGGGGTTTATTTAAATACGAGTTTTGAATTTTCTTTTATACCTATTTTCATTCTTAGAGTTCGGTTATTAATTTAATATGCACTTTTTAATCTCAAAAACTCTTAACGTTATTCTACGCTACTTATAATATGTAGGGCTTTAATTAGTTCGTGTTTTTCTATTGGTTTAGAAATATAACCATCAAATAGCTTTTTGTAGAGCTCTTTTTGTTCAGTAAACACATTGGCTGTGAGCGCAACAATAATCTGTTTATCGTTTATTTCTTTAATTTTTTTACATGCCTCAAAGCCATCCATTTTAGGCATTTGAATATCCATTAGAATTATATCGGGCAATAGCTCTTTATAAAGCTCTATTGCTTCGAGTCCATTATTTGCTATTACAATATTTGCATGTGTTGGTTCAAGCATTGCAGAGGCTACAAGTTGATTAATTTTATTATCTTCGGCGATTAAAATTGTTTTATTTGTAAGATCAGGAAACGCTAAATTTTTTAAATTTATATCCATTGGCTTAATGTCAGCTTGCTTAAGTGGTAAATAAACAAAAAATTTACTACCTGAACCTAGTTTACTGGTTACTTTAATTTCGCCTTTCATTAAATTAATTAGTGATTTAGTGATTGGCAGCCCCAAACCTGTACCGCCATACTCTCTTGTAGTTGATGTTTCTGCTTGTTCAAAGCGTTCGAATAAACGATCAATTACATCTTGTGAAATACCGATTCCTGTGTCCGAAATAACACCGCAGATTTTATTGTCGTCTGTTAATTTAAATTCAACAGTAACACCACCATCGTGTGTAAATTTAATTGCGTTGGAGATTAGGTTTAAAAATATTTGTCTGAGTCTAACTGAATCACCTTCCCAATACTTGTGTTCAATATTAGAAATAAAACGCAGGTAAATATTCTTTTCTTTAGCGGGAATTCCTAAATCTGATTCTAAGTGATTTATTAATTCGTACAGTTCAAAAGGTTTATTTTCAAGTGATAATTTACCTGCTTCTATTTTAGAAAAATCAAGAATGTCGTTAATAATTGTTGTTAAAGAGCGGGTTGAGTAAAGTGCTTTTTTTAAAAATATTTTTGATTTGACGTTAAGTGGTTGCTCTTGTAGTAACTGTAAAGTACCTAATATACCATTCATAGGAGTACGAATTTCGTGACTCATATTTGCTAAAAATTCTGATTTTGCTTTAGAGCTTTGCTCAGCAAGTTCTTTTGCTTGTGCAAGTGCTTCTTCGTGTTTTATTTGTTGCGTTAAATCAAAGGCTATACCTAAAAAGCCAACAACTTGCGCTTTGTTATTCAGTAGAGAAGTAACACTTAAACTAATTTGAATATGCTTGCCGTTTGAATCAACGTACGTCCACTGGTTAACGTCAGGCTCAGTTGGTGTTGCTTTTATTACTAGTGCATTAAAGCCGGGCTCTATGTGTTTATTTAACTCAATGCTTAGTTGTTTTGCTTTTTCTACAATTTCATCTTCCATATGAAAAAGAGCCGGGTTAGTAATGCCAATAACTTCGTTAGCTTTATAGCCTAATAATTTTTCTGCTGCGGGGTTAAACTCAGTTATTAAACCATCCTTGTCTGTGGCAATGATGGAGTAGCTTGCACTGTCTAAAATACTACGTTGTAGAGTACTTATATCGGCTATTTGCTGTGTTCGGAGTTTTACTTCAGTTTCTAAAGTTGAATTTGCGTGTTCAAGTATTTTTTTATGTTTTTTAGCTGTTTCTACTTCTAATTGTATTCTTTGTGCTTTTCTATAAAAGAACAACTGTAAAGCAAATATAAATAACATTGCAAGAATCGTTAAAAACCCTCCATCAACGAGCGCTTTATATTTGTTAGGTAAGTGAAGATTTTCGATAAAAGCATTTGAACCATGCAATGTTATTTTCCAGTCTCTACCCATAATATGAGTTGTACTAGATACAAAAAACTTAGAATTATTACCTTCATCGCCATAGTTAAAAAAAGTAGATTCACTATTGTTGTATAAATCACTAATACTCAAATGATTTTCGTCAACTTGAGACAGTGAATCTAAAATATTATTAATTAACAAGGGTGAGTAGGTCCAACCTATCAAATCTTTTAGGCGCTGTGTTTTATCTTCTGGAACTATAATATTTTTGTACACGGGAATTAAAATTAAAAAGCCTTGCTGCGCTTTTTCATTGGCTTGAACTAAAGTTATGGGAGCTGAAAGCTGGGCACTATTATTCATTGCTGAATATAATGCTGCCTTTCTGCGCATGCTTTCAGATCCAATATCAAGACCGATTGCTTGTAAGTTGTTTTTTTCAGGGAAAATATACTGAATTAAAAAGCGTTCATCGTCATAACTTGAAAGCTCTTTTAGATTAAATGTTTTATCAGGACGTTCATTTTTAGCATTTTCTAAAAATTGTGTTAACTGATTTGAAGGGACTTTTTTAATATAGCCAATGCCATTAGCGCCTGGAAATTCTAACGCATAATTTCGACTGTGAGAGTAATCCGAAATAGCTTGATAGTCTAAATTATCAATACCAATACCATGTATAAACCCTTTTAAACCAAAAAGTCCATATTTATAAAGATCAACTCGGTTACTTATGCCCGTGGTTAAAGTTGTTAATCGATTGTCTAAAGCAGTTGCAATTTTAGAGTCGAGTTCTTGCTGATATTTAATATGCTGAGAATAAGTGAAAATAATACCAATAATAAGAAGAGTAAACTGGAGGGTTACTTGTAGCAAAAATCCTTTATTAGCCCAACGTATCGCAACCATTAATTCATCCTTTTTTATGTTTTTATAGTGGACCATGAATATATTGTAACCAAATTAAATATAGCACTTATTTACAAGGTTACAACTTGGTTTTCTTAATAAAATATATATTTCACAGTGGTTTAAGGTATATATAAGTGAATAGTAATATTTAATTTTGACTATTTCTCCTCTAATAACACTCTATTTAAATAAACAAAGTTACTACAATATTTTATTTAGTCTGCTTATTTTTACTGATAATAAATGCAGAAATATATTTTTATCAGTAAAAAGGATTGTTTTATGCGATTTTTTAGCGTGCTTTTTTAATTTTAGATTGTCAGTTCAAAAATTGCTTTTATCTAATATTAAATATGAGGCTCTCTTAAGTTTAATTATGTTCTATATTTTAAATTAAGATATTTAATAAAAGCCTAGATTCAAATTGTAAGTGCATAACTTGTTTTGGCTAGATTAAATGGTCAGTTGCTCATAAGCTAACTGCTTTTTCTCCGGCAAGAGATTTTACAATGAGACATTACAAACAACTGACCTATGCGCAAAGATGCCAGATCGCCGTTCTAAAGAAAAGCGGTTTTACGCAACAAACTATTGCTGAGCTAACTAATTTATCGCAATCTACGATTTCAAGAGAGCTTTCTAGAAATACAGGTAAGCGAGGTTACAGACACA
>NZ_AUTQ01000136.1 GCF_000498095.1 Pseudoalteromonas sp. TB64 | reverse complement strand
TGGCTTGCACTGCACGTATGTCTATTTGACGTTTGTTAATCCAAATTTCACCTTTATCTGAAATCGCTACTAATATGTTTGCACGTTCTTTTTTAACAGCGGTTGCAGCTTCTGGGCGATTTACATCTATACCCGCTTCTTTTACAAACGACGCTGTAACAATAAAGAAAATAAGCATAATAAAAACAACATCTAACATAGGTGTCATGTTTATTTCTTCTGCTTCATCTTCTTGCATTAAATTACCTAAAGGGGCTCTCATTTTTATTCTCCTAAAATAAGCTGTTTTATATAGTTACCGCTTATAAAAATTATTTAGTGATCTAACACCATGCTGTCTTCAAGCAGTTCTACTTCGCGCTTAGCTTTGCGTTGTAAGTACGTTGAGGCAAATACCCCCGATAACGCACCCACCATACCTGCCATAGTTGGAATAGTGGCTTTAGATACACCCGATGCCATAGAGCGAGCACTCCCTGTGCCTGTAATTGCCATTACATCAAATACTTCTATCATGCCCGTTACTGTGCCTAATAAGCCAAGCAACGGACATAACGCCACCATCACATTAATTAGCGGTAAGTTAGCATTGAGGCGCATACTTGCTCGCGAAATCATTGCTTGGCGTATTTGCTCAGCATTCCAACTATTACGTTCACTTCGCGCAGTCCATGTGCCTTTAACATTTTTTTTATAACCACGATAACCATTAAAAAAATAAATAAATCGCTCGAGTATCAATAACCACATCGCGAAGATTAACACCCCAATGACCAAGAGAACTTGGCCACCAGTGTCGAGAAAATCACGGATAGCATTGATTGAGTCAATCAATAGCACCATGGTTTATGCTCCTTTCTCACTTCGCTGTGCAATAATTCCCGCGCTTTGTTCTTGTAATATAAGCAGTAATCTTTTTGAGCGAGTATTAAGTAACGTGTATATAAATACGGTAGGAATCGCTACAACTAAACCCAGTACCGTAGTCACTAGAGCTTGAGAAATACCACCAGCCATTAACTTAGGATCTCCGGTACCAAACAGTGTAATTGCTTGGAATGTGTTGATCATACCGGTTACCGTACCGAGTAAACCTAATAGCGGCGCGACTACCGATATAATTTTGATAAGTGTTAAGTTACGCGTAATTTTTGGCATTTCGCGTAAAATTGCTTCGCTTAATTTAAGTTCAAGTGTGTCGTAAGCTACATTTGGGTAGTCGTCTTTTACTTTCATAACACGACCCAGTGGATTATCATCTCGCGCTACGCTATCTTTTAACTGGCGGCGAATTTTGCCACCAACAAGTAATAACGATACAAAACGCTCAATAGCAATTAGTAATGCAAGTAAACCAACACCCAAAATAACGTAACCAACGGCACCCCCTTGATGAACTTGCTCAGCGGTATCTGGGGCTTGAACTAACAAGCCTAAAATTGAACCACCTGTTGGGTCTAGTGCAAACTGGATAACGCCATTTTTAGCGCTTTGTAAATCCTCGGCTGTAGCTGTATAGCGAGAAACAGGTTGACGAGTAAGCTCGCTTAGCGTGTTTGTACCAGGGTTATACTCTAAGTATTTACCCCCTGATATTAAGTTAAACGCACCTACACGTAATACTTCTTGCTCAGCTTTATTACCACCTTCCACTATTACCGTGGTATTGAAGCGGCTAACTTTACCCTGCTCAGTCATTTCGCGTTGCAACTCGTACCATACTTTTTCAATATCTTCGATTGAGGCAAGTTTTGATGTTGAACCCATTTTTTGAGCAAGATCATCCATAAACACGCTTCGCCCCGGAATTTGCGCCGATACAACAGAAGTCGCAAATTTATTACTCGAATCACCAGCAACCTGCTGAAGTACTCCAAACAACTCTTTAAGTGATCCCATACGCTTAGATAAAGTGTCGGTTAAATTAGCAAGCCTAACTTCATTTTCTTCAAACTGTGTTTCTAAGCGCTCAGACTCACTAAGCATTTGATTACGCTTTGCTTGTGTATCTTTTAGCATTTGTACCTGCTCGTTTTGACGCGAAGCAAATTCTTGCTCTCGTTGCTTATTTTGCGCACTTTGAACAGATTTACCGTCTTCAATTGTTTTAAGTAATGAATCAAGATCCATTGGTGCTGCAGCAACACTCATACCTGTAAAACTAAGAGCTATTGTCAGGCTTGCAGCAAATAAAGCCGTTTTAGTAATTTGAGTAAACAATTTCATTTTTAACCTCTTATTCTGCTGCGTGTACTGGCAGAGTTAACATATCTGGGGCAAGTTGCTTACGCGCAATGCGTAGCCCTTTATTAATTTGGCTTATAGTTGAATCAGGAAGTGCCGCAAACGTTTTAGTGTTTGTATCCCAGCTGCCTGCTTGCTTACCATCTCGTGTTAAATAAATAAGCTCTAAACGACCAATGCGTAAAAAGTCTACTTCACGCTCTTTACCACTTACTTCTAATAAAGCGGTGTACGCTTCAATTGTGCGTCCGTAATCAACCTCTACTTGATAGGCTTCTAACACACGACGAAATTTTTCACTTGAAGTGATATCCGCGCGATCCATCATCGTTTTTAAAGAGGCTAAACGTTTTGCACGCTCGTCTTGTAAAAATGGCACATCGAGTGATACAAATTGCTCAAGACCTGTGATCATGCGCATCATTAGTGGGGTTATTTGACGTTCGATAATAGAAACCTGATCCATTGACAGATTCAACGATTCCATTTCTTCTATTTGATTATTTAACTGTTTACTTAGCTGAGCGTTATAAACAGCTAAACCGTCAATTTCTTTATTAAGGGTTTTAAATTGCTGTAAACGTCCTTGCATTGAGTCTGCAATCTTGTCTATTTTTGTTTGTGATTGCGCAGCTGATTTATTAATTTCACTGCTTTTATCAATAACCTTATCTAAATCGTTTGCGTGTACTGCTGCACTTGCGGCTACAATACCAGCTAAGATTAATGGTTTAACGCCTTTCATCGCATACACCTTTACTCGTTAATTAGCAGATTTGCTAGTTTGTTTTTTAAGGTCATAAACTTTGTAATATAAATAATTTATGACTTTAGAATTTCAATGAGCAGAAGTTTATAGGTAGATCATGACAAGGATGTTGCGCAAAAAAGTCGCTTTTATTACAGTGGTAACATTTAAGACTTACAAGGGAGTTTTAACGATAATGAGGGTACTTGTTAATCAAATACCCTTTATTGAGAGGTGGTTAGTCTAAAATTGAATTAATTTGATCAAAAGAATGCTGCCAATCAGTGTAATTAATTTCTATTGGGTACGCTTTATTATCTTTAATAAGCACTAAAGAAGGAAACCCCTGAATAGGTAATGTGCGAACAAAAGACAGCTCATCATTAAATTCATTATTAAGCTCGCTTGATGTTAGCTGCGCAGTAAACTGGGCTTTATCTAAACCAATTTGTTCAGCTAAAGTAATTAGCGTACTTTCATCTGACGGGTTTTGCGCATTTAGGTAATAAGCATTTTGAATTGCGGCAACCATTTCAGTTTCTTTATTTGATTTACGTGCAATAAGTGCAGCTCTACATGCGGGATACGTTGAACGCCTTGGCTGGCAATCGCGCCAAAAGTTATAATTAAATTGCGTACCTAATTGAGCTGAAATTTTATGCCAAGTCCCCTCAAGCATCTCTTTCATATTTTGTGGCATTGGGTCTTGGCTATCGGGTGCCAAACCACCTACCTTATATTCAATATTCACTTTAGCCTCAAGCTGTGCCTTTAACTTAAGCCACGTTGGCGAGTAACCCCAGCACCAGCTGCACATTGGGTCATGAACATATATTAATTTACTTTGAGACATATTAATCCTTCAATTAGAGACTGGGTTCGAAATGACTCTATTACGACCAGCAGCCTTAGCACTATAAAGAGCTTCATCAGCTTGTTTTAATGAATCATCATAATCAAATACTTTATTTACTTGGGCAATACCAATACTACAAGTTATTGATACATGCTTATTATCATCAGTAAACATAACATGACCTGCTACAGCCTCTCTAAATTTATTTGCCATTACAGTAGCTGCAGGTACAGTGATTTGAGGTAAAATAACAACAAACTCTTCCCCTCCGTAACGTGCTTTTAAAGCAGTAGCAATAAATTGAGATTCAAGAAGTTTGGTAAACTCAATCAACACCGTATCACCAAAATCGTGACCATGAGTATCGTTTAAAGATTTAAAGTTATCTAAATCAATTAATAGTAACGAAAAAGGTAAGTATTGGTCGGGTCTAGTTTGCGCAATATGTAAAAAGTGTGAAGTAATAAAACGCCTATTTGCAATGCCTGTAAGGGGGTCGGTGTAAGCATCTTGTTTTTGCTCAAGGGTAATATCGGCAATTGCCATATGACTTTTATTTCGAAAATACTCACCAATAAATGAGAATAAAAACACCATTGAAAAAGACGCGATAAACCGTGTTTTTTCAATATCCCCATAACTTACTTGTCCAAAATCAGGACCATATAAAATAATAATGCAGCAAAATAATAAAGTAAAACCTAACCAACCACCCAGCCTAACGCCTAAAGATGCAAATGTAACAACGGGATAAAACATTAACCAATACAATGCGGTGTTTTCTTTACCACCTGTGTAAACAAGTGCTACAAACATCATGCACACAATACTCATACTGATTAATGCGACTATTTCAAGCTTACCCGTTTTTATAAAGTAGACAGAGCAACCAATAATTGTAATGTTAACAATGATTAACGAAATAGTCAGTATTGGGGAATAAAGCTCATAATTAAAAAACACTAATAGCGTTATCACCACAATAGATATACCTATCATGGTAAATAAAGAAAACGCTTTACGGCGTTTATCAGAGCTATACACACTGTCGATATTTATTAAATTAAGCCAATTTTGCTTGTTTAACTTTTTATTATGCATTTAGGTAGGTACTTTTGAACCAGATAATTTAGTTATTAAATTGAAGTTTGAATTCAACCTATAATCAGCTTTACTTTTATAAATAAAAGCCATGATAACAATTAGTTTTACGCTTTATTTGAGCAATAAATGAATTACATTTTTAATTAATACTCAATTTGTTCTGTACTAATGAATGCTAAAAATAGAAATAATTAGAATGCTTACTTTGTTTAAACAATAAATCATAAACATACTTTCTATCTATATTACTTATTGTGTAGTTTTATCAAAAATTTAACTGAATGTCTTTACTAACCATACTTATACATTAATGTTTAATTAAAAATAAGATGAAAGAGCTAGAAAAATGATCGAAAACAATTAATTCATTAATTGTAATCCTCTGTAAATCTTAGGCCATAAATAAGCATTAAAATAAAAGCAGTCTAAATCATTCAAAACAGCCCCTCAGAAAGTACACTCTGAGCCTAGAGTATCAATCAACCTTTGAGTCTCACCACTGTTATGAAATTTATACAATCCTTCGTTAATATCTTCTAACGTATTTAGCCAATTAGGCGTAAGTTTGCTTATTGCAAAATACAGAGGGTTATACTGCAAAGGAATTGTTTCATGAGCGAGAGAGTCTAATAATGATTTTTTTTCTGAGTTACTTAACGAAGATAGTTTTACAGAAAGCTTTAATACTTGTGGATCACCAATAATTAAATCAACTCGCTTAGCTACAAGTAACTGCACTAATTGCAGGTCATCTACTGAGCTTATAATTTTAAACTCATTATTATCCATCATCGCATCAAACTCTGGGGTGTTTTGATAACCTCGTACAACACCAATTTTTTGCCCTTTAAGTGATTTTAAATTTCCTGAAAAACGGTCTTCGTCACCTTTTCTTTTTAAAAAAGCAATTTCACCACCTTTAAAAGAATTTGATAAGCCAAGTAATTCTCTGCGTGTTTTTTTAGCAACATAATCTGATGGCGCCGTATCTTCAATAAAATATTCGGGCATTAAAATATCAGCTTTACCGAGTTCTACATTTCGTACAGCGCGTGCCCATGGTAAAAATTCAATGTAAACGCTATAGCCCTTACTGTTTAATAACGAAACTGCAAAATGATATACCCAACCTTTATTACATAGCTCATCACCAATGTAAGGAGGCCATTCAACAGTGGCTATATGCATCGTGGGCATATTCGTATCAGATTTAAATAACATACCCGATTTATAACGTTGCCCCTTAACTGTTGTTTGTTCACCCTCACTATAATAACTCACTGACATATCAGCTAAGCTCATTGAAGATGCAAATAGGAAGAAAATTATCAGTGTGCGCATTGAGTTCCTCGTTTACAAAATAAATTAAGTATATTGAGTGTAGAACGAATTTTTAACTTGAATAGAAAATTAATGATTTGGAGAGGTTATAACCGCAGATTATGATAATAAGAGTAAAAAGAGAGCGTTGAAAAAAAGGGTTAGCTTTTAACCCATTTCATTTTATTATTTGTATCTCGGGAGCTTATGATAGTTGAATCACTGCTTTCAACTCCACCTAACTTAGATAAGCGATCGTATAAAACAACGTTACAAGTGGCTGCTAAATTCATACAGCCTATAGTCGGGACGTATACAACTTCATCACACCATTTCAAAACATCTTTAGAAATTGACCCATCTTCTGGACCAAATACATAAAATGCATTTTCAGGATGGTTAAATTCAGGAAGCGGAGTTGCACCTTCAATTAGTTCAATAACCACAACAGTTGAACCTTCAGGCTTTACCAACTCTAAACTATTTGTTTCAGTTAACGGTATACGTTCAACAACATTTTTAGTATCGGTATGAAACTTTTTAGCGTTTAAGTAACGATTACCTGTAAAAAAAACCTGCTTAGCGTCGTAACATCCAGCGGCACGTAATACGCCGCCAACATTTGTCGGGCTTTTAGGGTTAATTAAACCAATACTCGCTTTTAACTTATTCATTAATCAGCGTCCTTTGTTGGCCACTCTGCAATGTATAAATCAAAATCATCTAGCTTCACATCACAGTCTTTTACTGTTTTATCTTTTACAGAAATACCTAGCTCATGCATATTAGTTTTATCGCCATTATTTAATAGCGGATGCCAAGAAGCCAAACCACGACCTTCGTGTAAACGACGGTAACTGCAGCTTTGTGGCATAAAAAAGATGTCTTTAAGGTTTTCTTTTGTAAGTTTTACGCAAGAAGGAACAAGTGTTTGGCGGTTTTCGTATTCGCTACAACCACAGGTGTTGTTATCGAGATACTGACACACAATATTAGTAAAAATTAACTGCTCGCCTTCTCGTAACTGATCGGTTGCAGTAAATTCGTCTTCATCTTCGCTATCAATAAACGTATTTAAACAACACTTTCCGCATCCATCACAAATAGCTTCCCATTCGTTTTGACTCATGTCGCTTAAGCTTTTCTTAAGCCAAAATTGTGTATTTGCTAATTGTTGATCAAACATAATTTACTCGTGCCCCCTAAAGAGCGCGCATTCTACCGTATTGCTGCAAATGGCGCAAAGCCAATACCCTTTAAAAGTACTGACTTTACGCTACAAATTAGCTTTGAGATTTAACCCAACGCTTAATTTTTTCCTCTAGGATTGGCATTGGTAATGCACCATCAATTAATATTTGCGTATGAAACGCTTTAATATCAAATTTATTACCCAATTCTTTTTTAGAATAATCACGTAACTCTTGAATTTTAAATTGCCCTAACTTATAAGACAGCGCTTGACCAGGCCATGCTATATAGCGCTCTACTTCAGCAATTACGTCACTTTTGGCCATAGACGAATTTGCAAGCATGTAGTCTATACCTTGTTGACGCGTCCACCCTTTGGCATGAAAACCGGTATCAAGTACCAAACGCATTGCACGTAATTGCTCGTCTGATAAACGCCCGTACCACATGTATGGGTCGGTAAATAAGCCCAATTCTTTACCTAAGCTTTCTGCATACAGTGCCCAGCCTTCAGCAAATACGGTGTAACCACCAAATTTGCGAAAATCCGGTAAGCCATCAATTTCTTGCTGTAATGCAATTTGAAAGTGATGACCAGGGGCTGCTTCGTGTATCGATAAGGTTTCGAGTAAAAACTTAGGTTGCGCTTTTAAGTTATAAGTATTGATATAAAAAATACCAGGGCGCGAACCATCAGGTGCCGGAGATGCATAAGAAGCCCCTGCAGCAGATTGTGCACGATAAGCTTCAACAGGTTTTACTATGTATGGCGCTTTTGGTGCTACATCAAACAATAAAGGCACGCGAGCATCAATTTTTTTCTTAACGTTTTCATATGCCGCAATTAACTCTTCGGGAGTGTCGTAATAAAACTCGTCTGAATCACGTAAGTGGTCAAAAAATTCAGGTAACTCGCCTTTAAAGCCAACCGTTTCTTTTACTTTTTTCATTTCGGTTAAAATACGCGATACTTCACTTAAACCAATGTCGTGAATTTCGTCAGCCGATAAGCTAAGAGTGGTATTTTTTTTAATTTGGTATTCGTACCATGCTTTTCCGTTTGGTAAGTCGCTGTACCCGACTGTTTCTCGGCTATTAGGTATATATTGCTTAACTAAAAACTCGCTCATACTGTTATAAGCAGGTACTAAACGCTGCATAATTAATTCACGGTATTGCGCTGTAATTGCTTGTTTTTGTTGAGCAGTAAATGAATCAGGAAGGTTTTTTATCGGTCCCCAAAATAATGAATCTTCAGCTTTGGTTACAACATGTGCTTTAAACTGTGGTGCAAGCTTTTGTGCTAATGGTTTAGGTAAAACCACACCTAATTTAATACCTTCAGCCATCGAATTTTGTACGCTAGCTAGCCATTTAATAAAGCCTTCACTTCGCTTTAAAAAATTACTGTAGTCGTCAACTGATTTAAACGGTTGCGCACTTTGCCCCGTGCCAAAACCTGCAAATGTATTATGCGCACCTGACATTTGATTTATGGGTAACAAATAACTAGGAAATTGCATCCCTTCGAGCTTTAAAGCTAAATCGCGGTCTAATATTTCATAACTTAAAAGAGCCTGCCCTACTAACTGCGCTTTATCAATAAATGATAAACGTTGTTGATATTTTTTATAAAAAGCAGCTTTTTTTGCACGGTTAGCTTGTGAAATTTCAGGCGTGAATTGACCGTTAAACTCGCTTCGACCATTGTAAGTTGCACTGATTGGGCTAAAGGTAAGAGATTCATCGTAATATTGTGATACTAGTACATCGAGCTGCTGCTCAGCGGAAAGTTCTGATACAACATTTGCTGAAGTACTATCTATGTTTGATTGCGAATGTGTATTAGTTTTAGAGTCTGTATTAACGCAACCACTTAAAGCAAACATAACACCGCTGGTAACAACGGCTAATTTAATTAATTTCATGGTAATCCTTTTAAAATTTACGCCCTTATTATGGGCATTAGCGCCCATTAAAGAAAGAAATTACGTTCATCGCTATTTATTTGCACTTTATTTTTAGCTTGATAGAGTTAATTAAGTCTTAACTACTTCTATAAGAAAAACAAAATGAAAAAACAATTGCTCTCAGCTTCTATCGCATTGTTGTGCTTAAACAGTTTAGATGCGCAGGCATTAACGTATATTTCTGCCAAAGCAATGCTTGATGTAGAAAATGGAAAGTTGATCCAGTCACCATTAATTACTATAGATAACGGCATAATCACTTCTATTGAACAAAATAAAAAACCGACACTCACCAAAGAAGATGAATTGATTGACTTACCACAGTTAACATTAATGCCTGGTTTAATGGATATGCACGTACATTTAACAAGCGATCCAACGGTGCCGCGCAGTGAACGCTTAGGACAATCGGTACCTAGAATGGCAATTAAAGCGGCTCATTTTGCTAAAAAAACCTTGGAAGCCGGATTTACAACAGTACGCAATGTGGGTGCTGAAGGTTATAGTGTGATTGCAGTACGTGATGGTATAAATGCAGGTGACATTGTGGGTCCTCGCATTTGGGCTGCGGGTCCATCTTTAGGTATTACAGGCGGACATTGCGATAACAATAGATTACCACCTGAACTTAAATATACTTCCAGCGGTGTAGCAGATGGTCCGTGGGCTGCGCGAATAAAAGTGCGCGAAAACATTAAGTACGGTGCAAACGCTATTAAATTTTGTGCTACGGGTGGTGTGTTTTCAAAAGGCACTAAAGTAGGCGCACAACAATATTCTTTTGAAGAAATGAAAGCCATTGTTGATGAAGCCCATATGCGAGATTTACCTGTAGCTGCTCACGCACATGGTACAAGCGGTATAAAAACAGCGATTAAAGCCGGTGTAGACAGTGTTGAGCACGCGAGCTTTTTAGATGACGAAGCGATAGCGCTTGCCAAAGAGCATGGAACTTGGCTTTCTATGGATATTTATAACACCGAATACACTTTAACTTATGGCGAGCAAAACGGCGTAGATGAAGAAAACCTAAATAAAGAACGCCAAGTGTCTAAAAGGCAGCGTGATAGTTTTAGCCGTGCTGTTAAAGCTGGCGTTAAAATGGTTTTTGGTACCGATGCTGCAATTTACCCACATGGCGATAATGCAAAACAGTTTTCACGCATGGTGAAATTTGGAATGAGTGAGCTACAAGCAATCCAAGCATCTACAATTAATAGCGCTAAATTATTAAAAATGGGTGAGCAACTAGGACAAATTAAAACGGGTTTCGCTGCAGATATAATTGCAGTAAAAGGCAATCCCTTAAAAAACATCTCACTTTTAGAGCAAGTTCCTTTTGTTATGAAAGCAGGTGTTGTTTACAAAGCTAACTAATGATGACTGCACAACATTAAATACAAAATAAAGGCTGAGTACTTTAAAGCTCGGTCTTTATTATTTCTAAATTAACATTTTGCTTTCCCTTTCTCTGCATTTTACTTTAATTAAATGTTAAATAACTTAGTTATATGTTATAAAAATTCGACAATCGCTTAAATACCAATCAAACAGTTCTAATTTATTAAAATAATTGAACTTTTCCATTCACTTTAAAAACAATAACCATTATCATTCGCGCAAAGTTATTAAATGCGAATACGTATCACCTCATGAAAAAATTTAAATACTCATTAATTACCTTAGCTTGCTTAAATGCACATGCAGCTATTGCAGCAACAACTGTAGAAGATGACATAGAGCGCATTAGCGTATACGAAAAACAAAACCGTGTTGTGATGAGCTCAGGATTAGCAACTAAATCAAACATGTCTCTTATGGAAACACCTGCACCGGTTGTAATAATAGACCGTGAACTAATTGAATCTCAAGGTGTTGATAGCTTACAAGATTTAGTAAGAAACGTGAGTGGCTTAACTCAAGCCGGTAATAACTACGGTATTGGTGATAATTTAGTAATTCGTGGTTTAGATGCTAACTACACATACGATGGTATGTACGGCGGTGCTGGTTTAGGCAATACATTTAACCCTACCCGTTCTTTAACTAATGTTGAGTCGGTTGAAGTATTAAAAGGCCCTGCTACCGGTTTATACGGGATTGGTAGTGCTGGTGGTGTAATAAACTTAATAGAAAAAAAACCAGAGTTTGAAGAAAAGCATAAAGTGGCAGTTGAGCTTGGTCAGTGGGATAGCTATTCATTATCGTTTGATAGCACCAACGCCATAACAGATGATTTAGCTTATCGTGTAATGGCTAAAACAGCGTCAAGTGACGGTTTTCGAGACTTAAAAGAAGATCGAGACGAGATTTATACCTCACTTAAATACGTGCTTAACGACAGACAAAACATCATGCTTTCTGCAGCGTATATAAAAGATGAAATAGCTGTTGATTCTATTGGTCACCCTATTCGTATTTACAACGCCGAAACAGCAAACGGTTTAAGCGCGGGTGAAGTAACGGGTGCTGATTTAGTAAACGATCCAACAGGAAGCGGCGTACAGTTAAGTGATGCACAACGCGACCAACTTGCTAATTCATTATCTTCAACTGATGGCTTAACACCTTATAGCTTTGGCACAAATGGTATTATTTCACCAATGGCTGATGCTAACGAAGGTGAAGAGTTGCGTTTTAAATTAACGCATAACTATTACATCACTGACGATTTGTTTTTAAATCAGCAGCTACAGTACCGTAACTACACATCAAGCTTTGCTCGCCAAACAGGTGCTTATAACTACGTTTACTCTACTCGTGATGGAATTATAAATAACGATCCTCGTGCTCCTTTAGTTGAAGACGGTGTACTTTACCCGTATGCAGCACGCCGCCAAGAATACCGCCAAGTAGAAGCAGATGAAAAATCGTGGCAGTACTTTTTAGATTTACGTTATGACTTTTCGTTAGGCGACGTAGATAACGAATTACTTGTTAACGCAAACTACGAAGATAGAGATATTCGTTTTAAACAGTACTCAATATGGGATCAAGATTACGTACTCACAAACGATGTTGGTGATGTAACGTACCAAGGTTCACTTCCGTATATTTACGATATAAGAGAACCAAATTGGCCAACAGGTAACTTTGAAGATTACGATCCGCTTAAAACAAGCGACTACAATAAAAAAGTACAAGCATGGGGTTTAGGCATTCAACATGTTGGTTATCTAACTGAAGAGCTTACAACGCGTATTGGTGTAGCATATAACCGAATTGAGCAAACTTACGAGCACTTTGGTGTAGATGAGCGCTATAGCTCAAGCAGTGCAGAGCCAACACCTGAAGCAAGTACATCAGATTCTGGCTTAACGTATAATCTTGGTGCAACGTATCAGCCATCTGAAGATTTATCTGTATTTGTAAATCACTCAAAAGGTCGTACAGCGTATAGTGTATTGGGATCTGTTGCGGGTAATGAAGCAGACAGAGAAGATTCTGAATCAATAAGTAACGATTTAGGTTTTAGATTTAAAGCGTTTGATGATCAACTACTGGCTTCTGTTGTTATATTTGAAAGCTCTCGTACTAATTTAGAATACACAAACCCGCTTTATGACGCTTTAACATCAAGCTCAGATGTACCTGAAAGCTATTATGATGGTAAAGAAGAAACAACAGGTATTGAACTTGATTTAAACGCTTACTTAAATGATAAATGGAAACTAAACGTAAACGGTATTTATCAAGATGCACGTGACAAAAGTAATCCTAATAGCAGCAGTTATGATACACGCCAAAAAGGTGTCCCTTACGTAACAGCAAGCACATGGGTAACTTACTACGCAGATATGTTTAACTTACCTGAAGCTGTGAATATTAGTGGTGGTATTACATTTGTAGATAACAGAAGTACTAATTCGAGTTCGTTCTCGATTCCAGATGGATATGTACCAAGTTACACGATATACGATACAGCTGTATCGTATACAACTGATAAATGGCATATGCAGCTAAACTTAAATAACTTGTTTAATAAAAAGTATTACTCAAAAGCAATGTTTTTAGGTGGTATGCCAGGCGAAGAGCGTAATGCAAAACTAAGTTTTAGTTACACTCTATAACTGATTAAAGACTTAAAAAGCACTGTTTTCTAATTTAGAAACCGTGCTTTTCTATGTTTAATCAACGCTTAATTTTGATCAGATAGTAACAACTATGCGACCGTTAATTTCACCTTTGAGCATATCGTCAAAAATTTCGTTAATGTCCTCTAAGCGCTTTTCTTCAATAATTGCTTTTACTTTACCTTGCGCTGCAAACTCTAAACATTCTTGTAAATCTTTACGTGTACCAACAATAGAGCCCACTACCGAAATGCCATTAAGAACAGTATCAAAAATAGGAAGCGGCATATCCTCTGGAGGTAAGCCCACTAATACACATTTACCGCCACGGCGTACACTTTTATAAGCTTGTTCAAACCCAGCTTTAGATACCGCAGTACACACAACGCCATGCGCGCCACCTACTTGTTCAAAAATAGCTTCGCTAGGAACAACATCTTTAAAATCGAGTGTTATATCTGCTCCGAGTTCTTTAGCAAGGGCGAGCTTTTCTTTACCTGTATCAACAGCAACTACATTAAAGCCCATTGCTTTAGCGTATTGTACGGCTAAGTGGCCAAGACCACCCACACCAACAATAGCAACCCACTGCCCTGGCTTAGCACCGGAGACTTTTAACGCTTTGTAAGTTGTAACACCTGCACAAAATAAAGGAGCAGCTTCTAAAAACCCAAGCCCCTCTGGTATTTTTACAACGTAATCACCGTGTGCCAAACAATACTCAGCATAACTACCATCAATAGAATAGCCGGTATTATGTTGGGATAAACACAATGTTTCTTTCCCATCTAAACAAAACTCACAGTGGCCACATGCGCTGTAAAGCCAAGGGATCCCGACCCTGTCGCCAACGTCTAAATGCTTTATATTAGTACCCACTTTTTCAATAACGCCAACACCTTCGTGACCTGGTACTAAGGGCATTTTGGGTTTTACTGGCCAATCGCCATGACAAGCATGTAAGTCGGTGTGGCAAACACCACAAGCCGCTATTTTTACTAAAACGTCGTTTATTCCAACCTCAGGGATTGGCAGATCTATTATTTGTAATTTACCTTTATATTCATTATTAATTGCAGCTTTCATAGTCATTCCATCGTATGTGAAAAAATTAAAAATAAGGATTTATTTAACGAACCTGAACTCTGGTTAAGAGATTTACTAACATATTTAGCCATGATGATATTTAAATTTGTTTATCTCTAGCCAGAGATGTTCAGTGAAAACAAGGTGAATTTACGCGTCAATAGCGGGCCTATTGCAAGTAAATTCAACGCAGTTAGCGCTGAAAATAACTGCTTGAGATAGATTTATTATCCAGAGTTCAGGTTAACTATCATCTGTAGAACATAACCCAATATAGATGTATAAATATTAATCTAAATCAGACTTTAGTCGTTAAAAATTATTTATATAAGAGCTAAGAACTTGCTATACAAAATGAGCGTGCTAGCATTAGTTTCTGAATTTATTGAAAGTTAATAAGCTATGAGTTTATCCGAAAAGAATTTTGCCTTTGTAATGCATTGTGGTGAGATGGGCAGTCGCTGGGGATTCAATCGTACAATCGGGCAAATGTGTGGCTTGCTGATTATTACTAAAAATCCTATGACCGCAAACGAAATTGCCGATGCGTTAAGTATTTCTCGCGGTAATGTAAGTATGGGTATTAAAGAATTGCAATCGTGGCAATTAATTAGAGTGCAACATATTCCAGGAGATCGTAAAGAATACTATGCTCCTGCTGGTGATATTTGGGATATGGCAAATCGCGTATTTGAAGAGCGCAAAAAACGCGAAATTGAACCCACCTTAACACTGCTACGTGATAACTTATTAGACGAAGCCAGTAATGACGATGAGCTTTACGCACAAAAACAGATGGGGGAAATTCATAACCTGCTTGAAACCGTAACAAAGTGGTCGTCTGAACTACAGCGCTTAACGCCTGAGCAGCTTAATAAACTTATGAAGCTTGGTTCTGGGATTGGTAAAGTTATTGATTTAAAAGATAAGATATTTAAAAAAGAATAAAGCCGCAATTGCGGCTTTATTTATATGTATACCTCAAGAATTAGATTTTTGGGTAACCAATTCTATCTGACAAGTAACCAACGCTTGTAGCAAAGTAGTATGAACGATTCCAATGCATAAACACTTTATAATTATCGTACGCTAAATACATACGGCCATTTATATCATCTGGCATAACAAGTGCTGCACGTACATCGACATTAGGTAAGTCAGAGCCGTCAGCTTTGCGTACACCTAATGCTTGCCAATCAGCTAGCGAACGCTCTGAATCATTCCAATATTCTAACCACTGCTTGCGTGTTTTTGTTCCACGAACTAATACATATTTACTATCAAAATTTTCAGGTAATTGAACTTGGCGACCCCAAGTAAGTGAGTCATTCCAACCCTCTTGCTTTAAATAATTAGCAATAGAAGCAAAAGCATCCTCTTTTGTCGTCCAAATATCTTTGCGACCATCGTTATTGTAATCAACTGCGTATGCATTAAATGAGGTCGGCATAAATTGCGTTTGACCCATTGCACCAGCCCACGACCCTTTAAATTTGTCTAAGGTAATATGACCCGATTTTAAAATATCGAGTGCCGCCCAAAGTTGGCGTTTATAAAGTGCTTCTCTTCGCCCGTCAAAAGCAAGTGTTACAAGGGATGAAATAACGTTATGACCACCCTGAATAGCGCCAAAGTTACTTTCAAGACCCCAAAGCGCAACGATAAAGCGTGCTTGCACACCAAACTCTTTTGCTACTTGCTCAAGTACTTCTTTGTTTTCGCCGTATAATTTACGTGCACGATCAATTTTCCATTGAGGTACTCGTTTTGGTAAATAAGTTTCAAGAGTCTCTTTTACCTCTGGCTGATTTTTATCAGCTGACACAATTTTTTCTTTATAAGTAGCCGTTGCAAAAGCATCATCAATAAGTTGTTCTTCGTAACCCTTAGCGATTGCCTCTTGCTTTAAATTAGTTAAATACTCTTGAAATTCTGCTTGGGTTTTTGCCATCACAGATGAGCTTAAACATACACCACATAATAAAACGATAAGTTTTTTAATCACTATCCACTCCATTTTCTTTTCGTAACTGACTTAACAAATTAGGCTCTGGTGGTGGAAGCTGTAAATAATAGCCTTTCTCAATCAATGACGCTTTTACAGACTCTAAATCAGAACCACCTAAATGCTCACGCTTTGCTAAGTTTATGATCATCACATAATGAGGTTGACCAAACATAGTCATTAAAGGTTCCGGAACTTTGTCAAAATCATCTCTTTTTTCGACAAATAAGAACGTATCCGCTTTTTTCTTACTTTTATACACTGCAGTCAGCATTATGACCCTATAAATCTTGCTTAACAATGCTTCGCACTATAACATGAGAGTAATAATAAGTTAGAAAAATTAGATTAGAAATTTGAATAAAGGGCCTATTCAGCCTACGTTTATCTAAATTTAATTTCTGATCAGACAATCCAATTGAGCGTGTATGTCAGACCAAATTTTTGAGCTAAAAGGAAATCTTTTTACGTTATCAGTTTTGCATCTTTATAGTACTGATATAAACCTTTTAGCAGAGCAGTTGTATGTAAAAATAGCCCAAGCACCTAAATTCTTTGAAGGTGCTCCTATTGTTGTTAATTTAATTGAGATAAAAAATAGTTCTCTCGATTTTGTACATTTAAAATCATTAATAGAACGCATGAGTTTTAATGCTGTTGGTATTTGTAATGGTTCTGATGAGCAAAATGTACAAGCAAAGGCTGCTGGTCTATCTGTTTTAAATTATTCACAAGACGTTAAGTCTGAACCTGTTAAACAAGAGCCTAATACTTCTATCGTAGAAAAAAACGTTATTTTGCCAGCGCAAATTATTAACGGTACGGTACGTTCAGGACAGCAAGTATATGCAAAAGATCGAGACTTAATTGTACTAGGTGCTGTAAGCCACGGTGCAGAAGTAATTGCCGATGGCAATGTACATATATATGGAACCCTTCGAGGACGAGCTATTGCTGGCGCGAAAGGGTTAAAAGACGCACACATATTTTGTCACCGCTTAGAAGCAGAGCTTGTTTCTATAAATGGCAATTACTGGATCAGCGATTCGCTACAAGGCGAACACTGGGGTAATGCTGTGCAAATACAACAAAAAAATGAATCATTAGAAATTTCAGCTTTGGTTAAAGGATAAATCTCATGGCAAAAGTAATTGTCGTTACCTCGGGTAAAGGCGGTGTTGGTAAAACAACATCAAGTGCTGCTATTGGCACTGGCTTAGCTTTAAAAGGCTATAAAACAGTTATTATCGACTTTGATATTGGTTTACGTAACCTCGATTTAATCATGGGTTGTGAACGCCGTGTAGTATATGACTTTGTAAACGTAATTAACGGTGAAGCAAAACTTAACCAAGCACTTATTAAAGATAAGCGTGTAGATAAATTATTTTTATTACCCGCTTCGCAAACACGTGATAAAGACGCACTAACTCGCGAAGGTGTTGAGCGCGTACTTAACGAACTAAAAGAAGACTTTGATTATATCGTTTGTGATTCACCAGCGGGTATAGAAGCTGGCGCAATGATGGCAATGTACTTTGCAGATGAAGCAATTGTAACGACAAACCCTGAAGTTTCGTCAGTACGAGATTCTGACCGTATTTTAGGTATTTTACACAGCAAATCAAAACGTGCTGAAGAAGGTTTAGAAAATATTAAAGAGCATTTGTTATTAACACGCTATAATCCAGAACGTGTTGCTAAAGGCGAAATGCTATCTGTTGAAGACGTACAAGACATTTTAGCAATTCCATTATTAGGTGTTATTCCTGAATCGCAAGCAGTATTGAGCGCATCAAACTCGGGGCAGCCGGTTATATTAGACAGTGAGTCTGATGCTGGTCAGGCGTATGCTGATGCAATTAATCGCTTACTCGGTGAAACCGTCGATTTTCGCTTCTTAGATGTAGAGAAAAAAGGCTTATTTAAACGGATTTTTGGAGGTTAACGTGTCTTTACTTGACTACTTCCGCTCAGAAAAGAAAAATAGTGCGTCATTAGCAAAAGAGCGATTGCAGATCATTGTCGCGCACGAGCGTTCCCAACGAGGAACTCCGGATTACTTACCACAATTAAAACAAGATATTTTAGATGTGATCCGCAAATACGTGAACGTAAGCAGCGATGCAGTACAGGTACAGTTTGATCAAAACGAAGATGATTTAGCCGTACTTGAGCTAAACGTTACATTACCTGATGAAGAAAGAAAGTAATTAAAGAATGGGCGCTACTAATTAATGGCGCCCTCTTCTTTAAACGCTATTTACTGAACAATTAAAGATTGTCATGCTCTATTACAGTATGAAATATTTAGCTGTTTGTTTAAACCTTTCAGTAGCTTGCATATACTTTTTACTTATACTTTAACTACATAAAGCAATATAACCTGCCTATACATTTTGGTTTACAAACTTCCTGTACATAAAACTTATCTCTGTGTTTAATCCTTAAACTAAATAAAGTTTATAGCGACTTACAAACGTCATATTTAAATTAAAAACATATCAACTAAACTCGCTTTTTAGCACGCTATTAATATGTGTCTAAAGCAATCAGCTAAATATTAAATTATAAGTACAATTGAAACCTATAATAGATGTAAGCAGCATTAACCCAAAGTAAGTTGTTAGTATTAAAAAATTAATACTGCTTTATTTATTCGATAGAATTAGAGTACTAAGTATCCCATTCGTTTAGGGCTGCTTTAACGTAATCATAACGCCAAGAGCTTAATAAATCGGGCTTGATATGCTTTAGTTTTTGTTCTGAAGTTAGTTTCCAATTCCAGCTAATTAATTGATTAACTTGCTTTTTAGATGCCATAACATCTTCAGGAATATTATGCTCTTTTGCTACTTTAGTGATTTTTTGTTTTACATCTTTTGCTACTTTTTTATAAGTAGGAAAATCAATTAAACGCTTTAGAGTCTCTGGGTGCTGCTCATCTGGTATCAGTTTAGCGACCTCAATACACTTAAGAATTTCTACACCAGAGCGATTAACTTCAATTGCTTCAACGCCAGGTATTTGTCTAAGTGCATTTAAACTAGACGGGCCACGTTTAGCAATCTCAGTCATGTTATGTTCTTTAAGAACAAAGTTAAGCGCTAAATTTTTACGTATTGCTTTACTTCGACGCCATGCAGCAAGCTCTTTTAAAACGGCTAATTCATGTGGTTTAAGTTGCCAAGCATTTTTTATGTCTTTGTATAAAAGATCATCCGGTGTTTGAAAAGCACGTTTATTAGCAATTAACTCACTTTCATTTATTACAATATCAAATAAATTAGCGGCTTTAATACGCTCAATAATTAATTCAAAACAGGGCAACAAGTGAAATGTATCAGCAGCTGCATAATCAAGTTGTTTTGTTGTTAACGGACGTTGCAGCCAATTGGTACGAGATTCACTTTTATCTATTTCAATGCCTAATAGCTCTTTTACCATAAGCGCAAAGCCCATACAGTTGCCTTCACCAAGCAATTGTAATGCAAACTGTGTGTCAAATAATGGGGCTGGTACAAACCCTGCGTACTTTTGAAATACTTCGATGTCTTCTGATGGCGAATGTAGAACTTTTAAAACAGCGGGATCTTTTAAAATTTGCCAAAAATCAAATAATGACAGTTCGGCAAGTGGATCGATAAGCGCTAAATGTTCTCCATCAAAAACCTGAATAAGTGCAACTTCAGGATACAAAGTGCGACGGCGCATAAATTCGGTATCAATAGCTAAAATAGGTTTGTTTTGAATCTGCTCAACAAAGGTATTGAGTTGGTTTTGGGTTTGAATCAATTGGTATTGCACTTAGTCTCCTACAATAAAAAAGCCGGCTATTGCCGGCTTTTTTATAGGTTGCTAATCTTTCAAGGCTCTTCTGAGTATTTTACCTACATTAGTTTTAGGCAACTCATCCCTAAACTCAACGAGTTTTGGAACCTTGTAATTAGTTAAATTATCACGACAGTGTTTTATTATATCTTTTTCAGTTAAGGATTGGTCTTTTTTCACAACAAAAACTTTAACTTGTTCGCCACTTGCATCGTGAGGTACACCAATAGCAGCTACTTCTAGCACGCCTTCGTGCATTGCAACCACTTCTTCTATTTCGTTTGGAAATACATTAAAGCCCGATACAATAATCATATCTTTTTTACGGTCTACTATAAAAAAGAAACCCTCATCATCATAAGTCGCTATATCGCCAGTTGCGAACCAGCCGTCTTTTAAACATTCAGCGGTAGCGTCTGGTCGTTTATAGTAACCCACCATAACCTGTGGGCCTTTAACGCATAGTTCGCCAGGTTCGCCTTTTGCAGCTTCTTCACCATTATCTAGTATTAGCTTAATGTCTGTATTAGGTGCTGGTAAACCAATCGAGCCATTATAAGATTCTAAGTCATAAGGGCTTATAGTAACTAAAGGAGAACATTCGGTTAAACCATAGCCTTCCATTAATTTTGAGCCAGTCACTTTGTGCCATTTTTCAGCAACAGGACGTTGAACAGCCATACCACCACCAAGTGACATTTTGAGATGACTAAAGTCAAGATCTGCAAAACCAGGTGTGTTTAATAAGCCATTAAATAAAGTATTTACGCCAGTAATAGCTGTAAATTTAGTTTGTCCTAACTCTTTTACAAACCCTGGCATATCACGAGGATTAGTAATTAATAAGTTTAAACCACCATATTTCATAAAGGTTAAGCAGTTAGCCGTTAGTGCAAAAATATGGTAAAGCGGTAAAGCGGTAACAACCACTTCCTTCCCACGAACCAATACATTATCTAAACAACCTGATACTTGCTCTAAGTTACCTACCATATTTCCATGGCTTAACATCGCACCTTTAGATACACCCGTAGTACCACCGGTATATTGTAAAAATGCTAAATCATTTAAACCCATTTCTGGACGTTTATATGCATTTTCGTCTGCATCTAATAGATCAGAAAACTTAATTGGGTTTGGTAAACTAAACTTAGGTACCATTTTTTTAATGTACTTAACGACAAAGTTTACTATGTGCTTTTTAATACCACCCACCATATCGCCCACTTGCGTCACTACAATGTGTTTAACATCAGTGTGTGCAAGTGACTTTTCGAGCGTGTCAGCAAAGTTTGCAAGTATAAAAATAGCTGTTGTATCAGAGTCTTTTAATTGGTGTTCTAACTCACGAACAGTATAAAGTGGGTTAACGTTAACAACCACACAACCTGCACGCAAAATACCTAAGATAGTTACTGGTGTTTGCAGTAAGTTAGGCATCATAACAGCAACTTTATCGCCTTTTTTAAGACCTAAGTTATTTTGGATGTAGGAAGCAACTTTTTTAGTCGCTGTATCAATTTCGTCATAAGATAACGTTTTACCCATATTAGAAAATGCAGGTAAATCTTTGTAATCACTAAAACTTTTTTCAAATACTTCGAGTAACGAGTTGTAATGCTCAGGATCGATTGTTTCAGGCATACCCTCTGGGTAGCGCTTAAGCCAGATTTTTTCCACTCTTAGCCCCTGTTTATAATTATATTTTTATTAACCTTAATCTAAGTAAGGCACTTTAACAATTGAGCAAATACTCTAATGCGATGATAATCCCACATTTAGCGTTAATATACAATTAACATGCACCACTTTGCACCATAAATGCATTTATGTGCTCAAAACATAGTTCACTACTTTGCATATGGCAATGGTGTCCCCCATCCACATGAAAAACATTCAAGTTGTTGTAATAACTAACATACTTTGCCAAATTTTGTTTCACAAATGAATAGCCTTCATTGCCTAAAATTAACTGACATGGTGCAGATAAATCTTTTATTGCACCAATACATTGCGCCTCATCAAACCTAAAACCTGAGTGATTTTTAAGCTTTGGATCTGTTGTTAATTTAAATCCGCCTGATACTGATTTTATATTTCGATCCATTAAAAGCGCAATAAGTTCATTATTTAAGTCGGTTGTTAGTGATCGCGCTTCATAAATAAGCTCTTTAGATTTGTAAATTCTCGGCTTTTTACTTTTTAATCGCGACCTATTTAACACCGCACTTTTTAACTGCTCACACACACTTTCGCTTGGGGTGGTAATGCAACCAATTCCTTCTATAAAGGTAACTGACTTTACATAACTATTAAAACAACTAGCGAACAATCCTGCGACCATAGCCCCCATAGAATGCCCCACTAAATGTACTTTTTTAACACCAAGTGCATTTATAAGTTGGTATATATCATCTATATAATCAACAAAATAATAATGTGCATCATCACTTCGCCAAGACGATAAACCATGCCCAGCAAAATCAACACAATACCAAGTTTGCTCTGGTTGTGCATTAACTAGCATAGGTACAAAGCTGCTACTATTATCTAACCAGCCATGTAAAGCAATAACAATCTCATCACCGCAACCGGTCTTTAAACCATGAATATTTAAATTATTAGTTTTAATATTAAAGGGCTGCACACCATACCTCTTCTTTTTAGTTATTATTATTTATAGCATACAAGTTGTCAGACCACTAACATGTAAATTCAACCCACTTATCTAGCCAATTAACAGCTTATATTATGCAATACTAAGTGGATTAATGTAATAAAACTAATTATTTCAAAACCTTAAATAAACATTAGGTCTTAATAGCTATCAAGCAACCTAATTAATTATTATTTTGTGCTAAGTTTTTTACTGAATCTGGGTATATCTGACGGTTATAGTAACTATAAACTATAAAAATGATCTGTTAGATAAAGTAAGCTTATTAATTGTTATTCATCTCATATATTCATTTATTTATAACACTTACGGTATACAATAAATCCGGCTATTAAATTAAGGTACACATAAGGTACAACCATGAAAAAACAGATCAGTTTGTTGGCACTTTTATGCACCACTTGCGGTGCTTACGCAGAATCAGCTCCTAAAAATGTAATTTATATGATTGGTGACGGCATGGGTCCGGCTTACACCACTGCTTATCGCTATTTTAAAGACGACCCTGCGACTAAAGAGATCGAAGGTACTGTTTTCGATACGATTTTAAAAGGCATGGCGCACACTTACCCTGATGACCATACATATGTAACTGATAGCGCAGCAGGTGCGACAGCGCTTAGTAGCGGCCATAAAAGTTATAATGGTGCTATAGCGGTAGATACAGATAAAAAACCAGTTAAAACGATGCTTGAAATAGCTAAAGAACGCGGTATGACCACAGCGCTTGTTGTAACATCACAAATTAACCACGCAACTCCAGCAAGCTTTGCAGCCCATAACGAGTCTCGAAATAACTACGATGATATAGCAAATGATTACATTGATAATAAAATTGCCGGTAAATTACCTGTCGATTTAATGCTAGGGGGTGGTACTAAATACTTTATTCGTGAAGATCGTAATATTGTTGATGAATTTAAAGCTGCAGGTTATCAATATGGTGACGACATTAAAAACCTAGGGCAAATTACACAAATACCTGCAATTGGCTTATACGCATCTAAAGGCTTGCCTTTTGCATTAGATGAAAACCCAACTCGCCTTACTCAATTAACGTCCAAAGCACTTGATTTACTAGACGGTCAAAACAAAGAAGGATTTTTTGTAATGATTGAGGGAAGCCAAATTGATTGGTGTGGGCACGCCAACGATATTGCCTGTGCGATGGCTGAAATGGACGACTTTGCTAAATCAATCGAGAAAGCAAAAGCGTACGTTGATAAAAACAAAGACACTATTTTAGTTATAACAGCCGATCACTCAACGGGCGGCCTAACTATTGGTGCTCATGGTCAATATAAATGGGAAACTGAGGTAGTTAAAGGGGTTAAAGCATCAGCTTCTAAATTAACTGATCTGCTTATGGAGTCTAATAATTTAAAGTCGGTTTGGACTGCTAATACAAATATTGAGTTTACAACTGAAAATCAAATTAAACTCGAACAAGCTAAAAAAATGGGCGAAAAGGCACTTAACTTAGCAGTTAAAAGTATTATTAGTGATACAAGCTTTACTGGCTGGACAACTGGCGGGCACACTGCTGTAGACGTTCAAGTATTTGCTTATGGCAAAGGCAGCGAGCAATTTATTGGTTCGCAAAACAATACAGATATTGCAGATAAGCTAATTGGCTTTATTGAACAATAATTTAAGACTTTGTTTTGTATAATACAAAAGCCCGAACTTATGTTCGGGCTTTTTATTGAGCTACACGATTTTACTAAATTAAAACGCTAAAGTTTTAAGCGTATATATCAACGCCTATTAAATTTTTAACTTCTGCTCTGCGCTCTAAATTAGCGAATTCAGTGTAAGTCGAAATTGCTTTACTAATTTTAGCTGATGGTTGGTCATAAATTGTTTGGCTGTATTCATTACTTTTAGCACTGGTTTTAAACAGCTGATTGGCAAGCTCTACGCCCTCTTTACTGCTTTTTACATAATCAGTATTCGTTTTTTGGACAGCAGGTTGTTCTAATAAACTTTGTGGTTTATTAGTAACAATTTTAGTAGAGCTAACTCTACCTGGAATATCCCCTGTAAAAAAACCTGAACCAATAGGCAGCGTCATTACGCTTCTCCAACCTTAATCTTACTCAAAATTATGATTTAAAAACAACCAATTTGCAAATAATGTTGCTACTCACGACCTGGTAACTTTTTCCAAGTAACCGTATCACGTACATACTTAGGTTGTGCATCGCTCGCTTTTACAACGTCTCCCGCTAAAAAAGCAGCTTCAACTTGAGCCAACATATAACGAGCGTCTGGCAATGTAATATCACTATTAATTATAACATTATCAAAACTGTTCAGTGCATCAGGGTATGTTTTAAAGCCTGTGCCTACCGCAATAGATGACTCAGTTGTTGCTATATAATCATTATTTAGTAAGTCAGGCTTTATTACGCACTCTTGATTAACTAAAAGCATTAAATTATTTTGCGCTTGGTAATGTGCAAAATATATTTCGCCCATACGTGCATCTATACTTGGGTAAACGCTCACACTACCGTTTTGTTCAAATGCTTGTTGCGCCATAATTCCTAGGGTTGATACACCTACAAGCGGTAAATTAGTTGAATATGCTAAGCCCTGCGCTATAGCTACACTAATACGTACACCAGTAAAACTGCCAGGTCCTTGACCAAATCCTATAACATCTAAATCCTTTAGTTTGCAGTTTGCTTTAGTTAATAACTCGTCAATAAGCGGTAGAATTTTTTGACTATGCTGCTGCGGACATTCTTCAAAATGATGAAATGTTTGGCCCTGAAAATGCAAAACAATTGATAATGCTTCAGTTGAAGCGTCAAGGGCAAGAATGTTACTTTTAATCATTTTATTACTCTAATTAATTTGTTGTAAAAATTTATTGGCGTCTTCTAAACTACGCGTTCGGCGCATTGGCGGCAGACTTTTTAAAAAGACTTGCCCATATTGGCGCGTAACTAGGCGGTTATCGCATATTACAAGTACGCCTTTGTCTTTAGTATCTCGTATTAAACGTCCAACACCTTGTTTAAGTGCAATAACAGCTTGTGGTAATTGTATATGCGCGAATGGATCTTTTCCCTGCATTTGGCAGTCTTGCATTTTGGCTTGTAGTAATGGATCGTCTGGTGCTGCAAATGGTAATTTATCAATAATAACACAGCTTAGCGTGCTACCGCGTACATCAACACCTTCCCAAAAAGAAGCAGTGCCAAGTAATACAGCATTACCGTGACGCGTAAATTTTTCTAAAATAATACGCTTAGACATCTGCCCCTGCATATAAACCGGATAGTCTATTTGTGTAGTAAGCCCTTCAGCCACTAAGTGCATCATTCGATAACTAGTAAAAAGTACAAAGCAACGTCCTTGCGCTGATTTTATAAGCTCAAGTGTTAATTTTACAATCGCATGTGGCATGTTATCAGCGTGCGATTCTGGTAAATAGCGAGGTAAACATAGTAGCGCCTGATTTGGATAATCAAACGGGCTATCTACCATCATGCTTTGTTTTGGTTTTAAGCCAAGGCTTGCATTAAAGTGCTCTAGTTTGTTGTCAACAGAGAGCGTTGCTGATGTAAAAACAAAGCCCGCACCGGTGTCTTGCATCATTTGAGCAAATTTAGCCGATACATTTAAAGGCGTTATATTAATAGTTAAATAACGCCGTGTTGTTTCATACCAATAACTAAAACCTGTTTGAGCCGTGTCAAAAACACGCTCTAGCTGACCTTTAAAAGCCAGTGTACGCTCAAATGGGTGCTCTATTTTATCGCTTCGGTCTAAGCACAACTTTAATACCTGGTAAACAAAATCTAAGTCGCTAATTACGCGATGTAGCGCAGCACATATTAATTTATCGCTGAGTTTTTCTCGCCAATCGCCTCTACTTCCATCTACACCAAACTGCAGTCGTAAATCGGCAACACTTGTTTCTAATTTATTTAAGCTTTTACCTAGCTGCAACATATCTGGAATTTCGGATCTATAAATAGCACGTAAATCATTTATTAAATCCACCAGCTTTTTAGTACCCACACTTTCGCCAAAGTAATCACTGGCAATTTCGCTTAACTGATGAGCCTCATCGAATATATAAGCGTCAGCTTTAGGCATAAGTTCAGCAAAACCACTTTCTTTTACTGCCATATCTGCAAAAAATAAATGATGATTAATAACAACCACATCAGCATCAGCCGCTGTTAATCGCGCTTTACGTACATAACAACTTTGAAAATCGGGGCATTCTTTACCTAAACAATTGTCGGCCGTTGAATTTACATAAGGCAGCACTTTGGCATCATCTTCTATACCAATACAATCGGCTAAATCGCCTGTTTGTGTCTCACTTGCAAACTTAGCAACCATTGCAAGTTGGTGCATTACATCAGAATCATCAGTCGGTACATGAGCAACATGTTGATTTAGTCTGTAAGTACATAAGTAGTTAGCTCGTCCTTTCAATAAGGCTGTTTTTTTAGAAGCGCTTAAAGCTTTAACTAACTGAGGTAAATCACGATGGTATAACTGTTCTTGTAGGGCTTTTGAACCTGTAGAAATAATGGTTCTGCCTTTTGACTTAAGTGCAGGTGCTAAATAAGCAAACGTTTTGCCTGTACCTGTACCGGCTTCAACTACCAATTGGGAACTGCTTTTTAATGCATCTGCAACGGCTANATATCTATTTGAGGCTGACGTGGTGTATATCCATCTAAAGATAACGCCAACGGCCCGGTTGCACTAAACAGCTGTTTGATAATACCAATCACTTTACAAGAAATAATAACGGGATTTTACGTAAGCAAAGCGTTGAGGGCAAGCAATTAGAAATCTTGTGTAATAAATTAAAACCATCTGGTTATAATTTATTTGTAACCTAACAAATTTGTTATTGTTCAATGCTTGTTTAGAAAATTTCATTTTTACATAAGTACGTAAAATTAGTCACATCGTTTCACTTACTAAAACGATATGAAGATAAAATATAATTGAAGTAAATAACTTACTTTTAAAGTAATAACCACTCGTTTTAACACTCTTAAATAAACATTAACTAAATGTCCACTTGAGCCATAATTAAAAGGCAATTAATACCATAAAACTTGTGACACACTAATATGACAGGAGTACCATTAGCGCGGTTTAAAATCCTATTTTTTATATGTCATTTATAATTTGTTAAGGTTAATCAATGAATGCTTGGTACCTCATTTGTTTTCTCTCTGCACTTGCTATTTTTATTGCATTTGCAAATCAATATATTCTTAAAATGCAAACAACAATTGCGATTACAACAGGCTCGGTTGTTATTTCATTGCTGTTGATTGTTGCAGTTAAATTATTAGGCGATCAAAACGCACTTGAAATGACAAAAATAGTCTCGAGTATTAACTTTAACGAATTACTCCTCAAAGGTATGTTAGGTTTCTTGCTTTATGCAGGTGCACTGGAAATAAACCTGTTAGCACTGAGAAAACAACGCTGGGAAATAACGGCACTTGTATTGTTTTCTACTCTTGTTTCTACTTTTATTGTTGGCTATTTTAGTTTTTACTTATTTGCTTTATTAGGCTGGCCTGTTCCCTTCATTTATTGCTTACTGTTTGGTGCTTTAATTAGCCCAACCGATCCAATTGCTGTACTTGCAATCATTAAACAAATGCGTGCTCCAGAGGGTATATCTGTACAAGTTGAAGGCGAATCATTGTTTAATGATGGTATTGGTTTAGTAATCTTTACAACCATTTTTTCGATTGCTTTTTATGGTACCGATGCAAACTTTTATGATGTGGCTGAGCTATTTTTTGTTGATGCACTTGGTGGTATTGCATTTGGTTTAGTAATTGCTTTAGTTGGTCACTTTTTAATAATTAACAGCCGTGATGTAAACATTCGTCTGTTAATAACACTCACTATACCTTCAGCCGGCTTTGCCGCAGCCAATATCTGGGAAATATCAGGGGCGCTTGCCATGGTTACCAGTGGTATATTAATGGGTAATATTACGCGTACTAAAGCAACGGAACGCACCGGTCCAGAAGACACTCGCTACGTAAAAGATTTTTGGCATGCAACCGATAGCTTTTTAAATGCTTTATTGTTTTTGATAATTGGTATGCTAATTGTGACTATGCCTATTACAATCGGAGAAATTGGCTTAGGGTTATTAATGGTACCTGCTGTATTACTCGCGCGTTTTATAAGTGTTGGAGCACCGTTTATTATCTTTAAACGCTTTAGAACTTACGACAAGCACAGTGTTAAAATTTTAACTTGGGGTGGTTTACGTGGCGGACTTGCACTTGCAATGGCGGCGGCTATTCCTCGCGATCAAGTTTATATAGCGGGATCTGACTTGCATAACCTTATTGTTATTGTGACCTACGTTGTCGTTATATTTTCTATTATTGTACAAGGTTTAACTATTTCACCATTAATACAAAGCAGTATTAAGTCGGCTGAAGAATCAAAATAGCTTTACCTTTTATAAATAATTAAAATTAGTAAATAAGGTTAAACTTGGCTTTATTTACTAATTTTTTAAGTTTAAAAACATCGTAGTAACATAAAAAATTATATTTTCGACTATTCCTCCTCTCTTAGTACAATTCCCTTGAAATGCAAATGAAAATGATTATACTTTTTGGTTTTCACCTCTAGGGCTATACGATGTCCAGTAATTCCTATTTTGCATTTTTAAATACCATTTCTTTAACTAAGCGTCATTTGTATGCTGCTTTTATGCTATTTTTTATGGTACTGAGTAGTTTTTCTGTTTCGGCTTCACCTGAACAGCAAACGAAAATTAAACAAATTGCACAGCTTGCCGAATATGTAGGTGTTGATTACGTTGCCGCAGTGGGTGATGGTAAAGTTCTTGACGCTGACGAATATCAAGAAATGACTGAGTTTTCTAATGTAATTATCAGTCAAGCAACGTTACTTACAAGTAATACAAATGAATTTGATATTGTAAAAACTCACGCACAAACGTTGCACAGTATTATATCTAACAAAGGCAGCGTTGAGGAAGTTCGTGCTGCTAGCTCTGTTCTTCGCGAATCCTTACTAAAATTCATGCCACAACTTTCTTTACCCAATTCTTTGCTACCTATTGAGCAAACTAAAGCCCTCTTTTCGGCTAACTGCTCAATGTGCCATGGTCCAAGTGGTAAAGGCGATGGTCCTTTAGCTAAAAACTTAACACCAGAACCGACTAATTTTACAAATGAAGAACGTGCAACTAACCGTTCTTTAATGGGATTGTTTGATGCTGTAAGTAACGGCATTGAAGATACGCCGATGGTCGCTTTTACTCAATTTAACGAGCAACAGCGTTGGTCTTTAGCATTTTATGTAGGTAGTTTAGCGTTTCAGTCTGTAGAACAACCTAAAAACGTTGAGCAAAACATAACAGCATCACAAATTGTTAATCTTAACCCTGCACAACTCAGCGTAGGGCTAAATGATACTCAAAAGCAATATGTGCAATGGCTGCGTGGCAACCCTGAACATTTGTTTAGCGCAAAAAAAGATCCTATATCGGTTACACGTACGCAATTACTTGCAGCCCAACAGGCACATGCTAAAGGTAATTATTCTCAAGCAAGTGACTTATCGATTAGTGCTTACTTAGATGGTTTTGAACTAGTTGAAAATAACTTAAATGCATACGATGAAAATTTACGTAAAAGCATTGAAGTGCAATTAATGGATTTGCGCAAAACGTTTAAAGAAGAAAAAGACACTGCCATCGTAAATGAAAAAGTAACAGCTGCGCTTGCCCAATTAGCAAAAGCAAGCAACATGCTTAACGAAACAAAATTAACCGACAGCGCCCTGCTTTCAGCAAGTTTGGTTATTTTACTTCGCGAAGGACTAGAAGCACTACTAGTTGTTATTGCATTAATGACCGTACTTATTAAAACCAAGCGCCAAGATGCGTTAAAATATGTTCATGTAGGTTGGATTGCAGCGCTTATTGCTGGTGGCTTAACGTGGGCTGCTGCGCAAACATTGATAGAAATAAGTGGTGCAAGCCGAGAAGTAATGGAAGGNCCGCCGTAATATTACTGTATGTCGGTGTTTGGATGCACAGCAAAACCAGTGCAAAACAGTGGCAAGCTTATATTCAAAACAATATTAATAAACGTCTTGAATCAGGAACCCTCTGGGGATTAGCTGGGCTCTCGTTTATAGCCGTTTATCGTGAAGTATTCGAAACTGTATTGTTTTATCAGTCACTGCTTACACAAAGCACCACAGAGCAATACTCGTCTATTGCTATGGGCTTTGCCATTGGCGTAGCAATACTCGCTGTAATTACTTGGGTGTTAGTAAAATACTCAATAAAATTACCTGTTGCTAAGTTTTTTGCAATTACGACGTACCTGTTGTTCTTACTTTCGTTTGTGCTTATGGGCAAAGCCGTAACGGCGCTTCAAGAGGCAGATATTGTTGGCATTACGACCTTGCCTATTAATATTGATTTAGTATGGCTTGGTATTAAATCAACATGGCAAGGAGTGACTGCCCAGTTAATTGTTATTGCGATATTTGGATTTTATATCTTTAAAGGCAAAAACCAAAAGTAAACTAAATGTAGTTAAAAGGCCCAATTTGGGCCTTTTATTCTCATTAGCTTAAAGTTCTAAAATGTACTAAGCCCATGTATCTAAATGTGGACCATCTTCATCATCTGAGCTTGTATTTGCTTTTTGGGTTTGATCGTCAAACGTATTAAGCTTTTTCTTTTTTTGTAACTCACGCCTTTTTTTATTCTCTAGCTCAACCTTTTCAGTCGCAGCACCACTTTGCACTCCTGCAATATGGAATGCTCCTTTAGACTCAACTTCTAGCCTGGTTATTCTTCCTAAATAAGGGATCATGATATCCATATGTACTTCCTTATTTTATTGTTTTATTAACTAATCACTTGGTTTGACTAATAAACAAACAAATATATTGTTGAAATCACTCATCTTACTTTAATATTATCGACAGTTATAAGATATGCTTTAATTAAGCTAAAAAAAACTTGCCATAATATGGTCGTTTATGTTTTTATGAATGCGAAATTTATTTAAACAGATAACAACTGCACGTTAACAAAATAACGGGCAGTTATATAGGATAAAAAATGCGCTTAAACCTGACAACAGTACATCATCACCACCATTCACCGGAATAACCTGTCAGGTCTTTCGCTGAGAGGTTATTCCTAAAAGGAACCTCTGGCGATTCAAATAACATTGATTCATTTTCGCCCTGAGGTTCCCCTCGGGGTTTTTAGTTTTTAAATTAAAGGAAAATGAATAATGAACAACAGTAATCGTCTACGTATCGCCATCCAAAAAGGCGGCCGCCTATCTAAAGATTGTCAAGATCTGCTTAAACAGTTAGGTGTTAAACTTAACCTTCGTGAACAACGCTTAATTGCACACTCAACTAATATGCCAATTGACGTACTACGTGTGCGCGATGACGATATTCCGGGTTTAGTAATGGACGGTGTATGTGACTTAGGCATAGTTGGCGAAAACGTACTAGTAGAAGTTCAAGCAGAACGTGAACGCCAAGGTGTTCCAAGTGAAGTAACCAAACTTTCAAAACTAGACTTTGGTTACTGTCGTCTTGCACTTGCATGGCCACAAGAGCTTGGTGCTCGTGATAAGAGCTGGTTTGAAGGCAAACGTATTGCTACTACCTACCCAGAAATTTTAACTCAGTGGTTAAAGCGCGAAGGCATTAACGCAAGTACAGTAATGCTTACTGGTTCTGTTGAAGTAGCACCGCGTGCGGGTTTATCTGATGCAATTTGTGATTTAGTATCTACTGGCGCAACACTTGAAGCTAACGGCTTAATTCAAGGCGAAACAATTTTAGAATCAAACGCCTGTTTAATTCAAAATAAAGATCTTCAAGATGCTGACAAACTAGCACTAATCAATAAGCTTATGCCGCGCCTACGTGGTGTTAGACAAGCTAAAGAAAGCAAATACATCATGCTACACGCACCAAAAAATAAACTTGATGAAATTTGTGAAATTTTACCAGGTTCTGGTCAGCCTACTCTGCTTGCCCTTGCTGGTAACGATGAATACGTAGCACTTCACATGGTAAGCAGCGAAACATTATTTTGGGAAACAATGGAGCAGTTAAAAGCCCTAGGCGCTAACTCTATTTTAGTTATGCCAATTGAAAAAATGATGGAGTAAGTGCCATGCTTCGTTGGAATGAGGAATCTTCACAAGTACAAGCAGCGGCACTAATGCGCCCTGCAGTTTCTGCCAGTGCCAAGGTTGAAGCTATATGCAAAACTATTTTAGCTAACGTAAAAGAGCAAGGCGATGAAGCCTTACTTAGCATGGCTAAAGAGTTTGATAATAGAGCTAACCCTCGCTTATGTGTTCCGCTTGATGAAATTAACGCATCAGAGCAAGCACTAAGTGCAGAGCTTAAATACGCAATTGATACCGCTTATGCAAACGTTAAACGTTTTCACGAAGCGCAATTGCCAAAAGATATTAAATTATCGACCCAACCAGGCGTTGTATGTGAACTGAAATATCAAGCCATCGAAGCAGTCGGTATTTATGTACCCGGTGGCAGTGCTCCACTGCCATCGTCGGTTATTATGCAGGGTGTATTAGCGCAGTTAAGTGGCGCAAAAACCGTTGTACTTGTTACACCGGTACAAGGTAATAAAGCGATTAACCCTGCTATTTTATATGCAGCTAAGTTATGTGGCATTACTACTTTAATAGAAAGTGGTGGCGCAGGCGCAATTGCAGCAATGGCTTATGGCACCGAATCGGTTCCTAAAGTAAACAAAATATTTGGCCCAGGTAATAGCTTTGTAACAATGGCTAAACAGCTCGTTGCGCAAACTATTCCAGGTATGGCAATTGATATGCCAGCAGGTCCGTCTGAAGTACTTGTTATTGCAGATGAACGTGCGAACCCAGAATTTATAGCCGCCGATTTACTCTCACAAGCAGAGCACGGCGCAGACTCGCAAGTTATTTTATTATGTAACAGCGAAAGTATAATAGAACAAACTCAGCAGGCACTTACACGCCAGTTAGCTAATTTGAGCCGTAAAGAAACAGCCGAGCAAGCGCTCGCTAATTCTTCACTTATTTTGGTTGATTCAATTGAGCAAGCATTTGATGTATCGGCGCAATACGGCCCAGAGCACTTAATTTTACAACTAGGCGATGCAACACCTTACCTAGATAAAGTTAAAAACGCAGGCTCAGTATTTGTAGGTGACTACACGCCAGAATCTGCAGGCGATTACGCATCGGGTACTAACCACGTGTTACCAACATATGGTTACAGTGCAACATATTCTAGCTTAAACTTGCTTGATTTTTTTCGTACATACACAGTGCAAACAATTACTAAAAGTGGTTTAACCCAGCTTTCAAAAGCTATTTTACCACTTGCAGATGCAGAAGGCCTTGATGCCCACGCTAATGCGGTTTCAATTCGTTTAGAGGCAATTAAAAATGAGCAATGAGAGCGCACAAGCGTCTAGCTTATTACCTAAAAATATTGCAGCCCTTGCTGCATATAGCTCTGCAAAAAGTGAAAAGCTAACCGGTACTACGTGGCTAAATGCTAACGAAAGCCCGTATGCTAAAAATCTTGAACTGAGTATTGAGGATTTAAATCGCTACCCTGATCCACAACCGCAACTGGTTATTGACCGTTACGCCGCTTATACAGAGCTTGAAAGCGAAAATATATTAATGACGCGTGGCGCAGATGAAGGCATTGAGCTTTTAGTGCGCACATACTGTGAACCAGCTAAAGATAGTATTGCGCTATTTTTACCAACCTACGGTATGTACAAAGTAACGGCCGATACACACAACGTTGGCATTAATGCGCTTACCCAAGAGTTATTACTAAATGGCAGTGTTGACGAAATAATCGCAGCTGTAGGCAGCTCAAAACTGGTGTTTATTTGTAACCCAAATAACCCAACGGGTAGCTTAACGCCACTTGATAAAGTAAAAGCGATTGCAACAGCACTTGCAGGTAAAGCATTAGTTATTGTTGATGAAGCCTATATAGAGTTTTGCCCAGAGCAAAGCGCGACTAAGCTTATTAATGAATTTAGTAATGTAGTGGTTTTGCGTACGCTTTCTAAAGCCTTTGCGCTGGCAGGCCTTAGAACAGGCTTTACCCTTGCACAAGCAGCAACTCTTGCGCCAATTCGTAAAGTCATTGCGCCGTATCCGGTATCGGGAGTAGTAGCAAGTATTGCAGCGCAAGTAATTGCACCCGATGCAATTACATCAATGCGCCGCCAAGTTACTATTTTAAATAGCTTAAAAGCTAAATTAGTGGATTGGCTAAACGCATCTCCTGCTGCATTAAAAATTCTCACTGGTGAAGGTAACTTTGTTACTTTAAAATTAGCCGATAAAAACTATTTTAAAATTGCACTTGAGCAAGGTTTGGTTATGCGCGCTTTTACGCTATACGGTGAAAACGACTGGCTACGAATTTCAATTGGTAGTGAACAAGAACTTGAACAAGTAAAAATTTGGTTAGATGGCCTACAAACACCAGCTTCCACAGCATCTTTAGCAGGAAACGAAGTATCATGAGCAACCCCTATTTATTTATCGACCGCGACGGCACTATCATTGAAGAGCCAATTACCGACAAACAGGTAGATAGTCTTGAAAAGCTAGCATTTTTACCTGGCGTTATCCCTGCGTTATTACAATTACAAGCTGCAGGTTACCGTTTAGTTATGGTATCCAACCAAGATGGTTTAGGCACAGATAGCTTCCCTATTGCTGACTTTGATATTGCACAAGACAAAATGATGGACATAATGCAAAGCCAAGGCATTAGCTTTGACGAAGTATTAATTTGCCCTCACTTTAACGAGCAAAACTGCGATTGCCGTAAACCTAAAACAGGCTTACTCACCGAGCTTATGCGCTCAGGCAAAGTAGATTTAGCACGCTCTTTTGTTATTGGCGACCGTGAAACTGATATTGGCCTTGCTCAAAACTTATGTTGTGAAGGTATTTTATACGACGGCGATTGGAGTGCGATAGTGACTAAATTGACCACTGCAAACCGCGAAGGTCGTGTTACACGCAATACCAAAGAAACCCAAATTGATGTGGCAATAAACCTAGATCAAACTAAAAATGGCAGCATAGACACCGGACTTGGCTTTTTTGATCACATGCTTGATCAAATTCGCACGCACGCAAACATTGGTTTAAACATTAAAGCCAAAGGCGATTTACACATAGACGAGCACCACCTTGTTGAAGACATTGGTATTGCTCTTGGTGTTGCACTTAAACAAGCCCTCGGGACTAAATCGCAAATTGCGCGCTATGGTTTTGCTCTTCCTATGGATGAATGTAAAGCCGAAGCACAAATTGATTTATCGGGTCGTGCATCATTTGTATTAAACGCTAACTTTAGCCGCGAAAAAGCCGGTGATTTAGACGTACAAATGGTTGAGCACTTTTTCAAAAGCTTAAGTGATAATGCCGCTATTAGCCTTATTTTATCGGTAAGCGATGGTAACTGTCATCACCAAGTAGAAGGCTTATTTAAAGCATTTTCACGTGCACTTCGCATGGCAGTAGCACAAGACACGACCCAACAAACAGCCAGCTCTAAGGGATGTTTATGATTGCCATAATTAATACCGGTTGTGCCAATATAAATTCAGTACGTTTTGCGTTTGAACGCTTAGGGCAAACACCAACAGTAATTACTTCACCAGAGCAATTAGCGGGTTTTGAGCGCGCTATATTGCCAGGTGTAGGTCATGCATCAGTTGCTATGAAACGCCTAGTAGATAACGGCTGGCAACAAGCTATAAATGAATACCAGCGCCCGCTTATGGGTATTTGTTTAGGTATGCAGTTACTGTGCGAAAGCACCGAAGAAGGTAACGTACAGTGCCTAGGTAAAATACCAGGGCAAGTAAAAGCGCTTGATGTAGGCAACTTAACGTCGCCGCATATGGGTTGGAATAACTTAAGTGTTAACAAAGAGCATGCATTAACTAAAGGGCTGACGCTCGATGAGCAAGTGTATTTTGTTCACAGCTTTGCGCACACCGTAAACGACGCCACACTCGTGAGCGGCGAATACGGTCAAACCTTTTCAGCCATTGTTGCTAAAGACAATTACGCGGGCATGCAATTTCACCCAGAGCGCAGCGCAAAAGTTGGCGCACGTTTATTACAAAATTTTGTTGATTGGCAGTTGTAAGCTGCCCATTAACTAACAAAAAAGAGATTATTTGTGATTATTCCAGCATTAGACGTATTACAAAATCAAATTGTGCGCTTGTACCAAGGTAAATACGACACAGCACAGTTTTACCCTTTCGAACTTGGCGCGCGTTTAAAAGAATACGCCGACAGTGGCGCAGGTAAACTACACCTTGTAGATTTAGAAGGTGCACGCGATCCAAGTAAAAAACAGTGGAAACATATTCAAGCTGCAACCAAAGCACTTAACGTACCTTACCAAGTGGGCGGCGGTATTCGCTCAGAGCAAGATGTAAGTGATTGGCTAAAAGCCGGTGCAAACCAAGTTGTTATTGGTTCAATGGCAGTAGAAAAACGCGAACAAGTAAAAGCCTGGATTGAGCAATTTGGCGCAGAACACTTTGTAATTGCCCTTGATGTAAATAAAACAGCCACGGGCTGGGCACCTGCTACACACGGTTGGTTAAGTGAATCTGAATTTGGTTTACTTGAGCTGGTAGATTTTTACGTGGGCTTAGGTGTTATCGACTTTTTATGTACGGACATCAGTAAAGATGGCACCATGACTGGACCATCGTTTGAGCTTTACGAAGATCTAACTCGCCACAACAGCACAATTAAAGTGCAAGCCTCAGGGGGCGTAAGCTCACTTGACGACATTAAAAAGCTTAAAGAACTAGGTGTTGGCGGCGTTATTTTAGGCAAGTCTCTGCTTGATGGCGCATTTAGCGTTGAGGAGGCATTGGCATGTTATCAAAACGCATAATTCCATGTTTAGACGTTAAAGACGGTCAAGTAGTTAAAGGCGTTAAGTTTAAAGGTCATGAAGTTGTTGGCGACATTTTGACAATGGCTAAAGCCTACAGCGAAGCTGGCGCCGATGAACTGGTTTTTTACGAAATCAGTGCAAGCGTTGAAAAACGCCTACTTGATGTAAACTGGGTAGAGAGCATTGCACGCAATATCGATATTCCATTTTGTGTAGCCGGCGGTATTAAATCAGTGGCTGATGCAGCGCGTGTTTTAGAGCGCGGTGCTGACAAAATAAGCATCAACAGCCCTGCTATTGCACGCCCTGAACTTATTAAAGAATTACACGATGAGTTTGGTAAGCAATGTGTTGTAGTCGGCATTGATAGTTTTTTTGATGAAACAACTGGTGAATATTTAGTTTATCAATTAACTGGCGATCCTAATGCATCAAGCCGTACACGTTATAAAACACAAGAATGGGTTAAACGCGTACAAGACTTAGGCGCAGGCGAAATTGTATTAAACTGTATGAACCAAGATGGCGTTCGTAACGGTTACGACAACGAGCAGTTAAGTAAAATTCGCGAGCTATGTAACATTCCTTTAATCGCCTCTGGCGGTGCAGGATCAATGCAAGATTTTGTTGATGTATTTAAACAAAGCAAAGTAGATGGTGCATTAGCCGCCAGCGTTTTTCATAAAAATGTGATTAACATTGGCGAACTAAAACAATTTTTAACAGATAACCAAGTGGCAGCAAGATTATGCAAGTAACACAACAAAACCAAGCTCAAGTCGATTTCGCTAAAAGTGAAATGATCCCTGCTATTATTCAAGATGCCCGCTCGGGTGTTATTTTAATGCAAGGCTTTATGAACAGCGAAGCACTAAACGTTACGCTTGAGAGTAATAAAGTGACGTTTTACTCGCGTTCAAAATCGCGTTTATGGACTAAAGGTGAGTCATCAGAAAACTACTTAAACGTAGTATCTGTGCATACCGATTGTGACTACGATTCAATTTTAGTACTTGCCAATCCAGAAGGCCCAACGTGCCACTTAGGCACACAAAGCTGTTTTGGTGATGAAGCAAAACCAAGTTTAAGCTTTTTAGCACAGTTAGAAGATGTGATTGTTGCGCGTAAAAATGACGACCCTGAAAAAAGCTACACAGCGTCATTATTTGCAAAAGACTTAAGCCGTAGTTGTCAAAAAGTAGGTGAAGAAGGCGTAGAAGTTGCCCTTGCCGCTATGAAACACGATAACGATGAGCTAACAAACGAGTCTGCTGATTTAATTTATCACCTTACAGTATTGCTACAACGCCAAGGCTTAGCCCTTGAAGATGTAGTTAAATGCTTGCAAGGTCGCCATAAATAGCATTAGTTATGGCTAACAAACAGGCTCATATTTATATGAGCTTTTTTATTTTTACAGTAAATCACGTGTGATATAGTGCGTGGCTAAATTAATCGGTTACTGTGAACTATGAAAAACTATATTACTCCTTCTATTGTCGCATTTATTTTAGTCTTCGCGTTTATTTTAGCGGGCTGTACCAGCAAAACTAATCAGACTACAACTACAGCAGCCACTACTACAACGAATCAGTCTGTAAAAACCACAGTAACACCCGATGAATGCAGCACCATAAATAACCTAATAAATGGTTATGAGTCTGGTTTTAATTCAATCAAAACAGATAAAGTAAATAACCAGTTCACTAATCAATGGCGTACTAATACTCATATTATTGGAGCAACCTGTACGGTTACTTTAAATAAGTCAGAGCAAGCAAGCTACCAATGCCAAACGCCTATTAAAACACAAACGCAAACAGTAAAATCTCATCAAAAACTGGCTAAGCAATTACGCCAATGCTTAACCAAAACAGGTTGGTTTGAAAGCCAAAAAGAAACAGCAAATTCAATTTACAGCACCTTTGTACTTGATACCAAAACCCCTGTCATTACACTCTCTACCAATCAAGAAGGTAATGGGTTCACTACTCGCTTTGAAATTGCACCACCGTTAGGGATTTAACAATGCGCCAATTAAATCAAAACAAAAAACCATCTAAATTTAAAACTGATTGCCTAGGAATATGCGAAAGGCGCAGCGGTTACTGCACCGGTTGTGGGCGCACAAATGAGGAGATTTTTGATTGGATTATATTATCTGAAGATGAAAAAAAACAAATACTCGCAATGCCGCGCGCTGAAATAAAAAAGGTATGAAATACTGTTTAAACTTAAATAATGATAGGTTTAAAATTAGCTTTACATAATTAATTTAAACGCTCTAAATAAATGTTTAATATTGATAATTTAACCAACAATAAATGCTCATAACAAAAACTTTTAACAACTTCTTTTATTTAAAATAATGCAATAATAGATTTAATTATATTATGATTAACACCTTAAACGGCATGTTCAAATTAACCATCTAAATCTAAAAACAACAACCATAAAAACAAAGGCTTGAAATCAAGAGTTTTTAAAAACAACAATAAAATAAAATTTTAAGTTACTATTTTTAATTTTTAACTTTAGTGCTTTAAACTGATTTATACTTTGCACATACTAAAGATTATACTCTTCCTTGCATGCAATTAAAAAGAAGTTCTTTGTTGGAGAGTATTTCATAGCCAACAATTCTAATATATAATCCCCGCCGTAAAATCATGATGATTTAACATATAATTACAAAATATAACAAGGAATAGAATGAACTTTTCAATCGTAAAAAAAGCAGTATTAGTTGCGGCAATGGCAACATCTTTAACAGCTTGTATGACTACTGGTCCGGCTTTAAAAAGCTCTAATTCAGAAAGTGTTGCTGGAATAGAAGCACGTTTACCATATGCAAACTATGCTAGCTACTTCGGTTACATTGATAAAGGTACTGCTCCACAAGGTACGTACAAAGAAAAAGATGCATACTACTTATTCGTATGGGTACCAGCAGCAATTGATGAAATTGGTGTATCAATGGTTTCTCCAGCATCGGGCACGCCAAGTGACACTGATTTCGTAAGTGATGCATACACAAAACTTAATGAAAGTAATCCTGATACGTTCTTCGATACTTACATTGTATTAGATCGCTTAGACATCGTTGATAGCGCTAAGATCAGTAAAGGTGGCAAATCTTTACAAACTCTAACTTACAATGATGACAGCAGCGAATTACCAGCTAACCCAGGTGGAAGTACTTATAACTCTTTAATTCGCCACGTTAGTGAAGTAAGCAGCCCAACTAAAGCGTTAGTACGTGGTGTTTACCGTATCTCATTTACATCTTTCCGTTCAGCTATCGAAGGTTCTTTTGAAGCGACTGTTGGTACTAACGTACCAGGCATCAAAATTGCTAAAAGCCTTGAAGAACTTCAAGCTCTAGTTAACGAAGGTTAATATCTAATTTTATTAGGTAATTAAAAATGCCGTTCATTTAAAATGAGCGGCATTTTTGTATCTATCACTTTTACTATTGGATAATTTGGTAGATAAGTAATTATTTTAAGTCGTGCTTAAGTATTTTACTTTTAGCAGATTAAGCTTTTTTCTAACAAAAATAATTTACGCTTTATCGAGCGCTTGGCTTACATCGGCAATAATGTCGGCAATGTTTTCAATGCCAACCGATAAGCGAATTAAATCGCGACTTACACCAGCATTTGCTAATTCATCATCGTTTAATTGACGATGTGTAGTTGATGCAGGATGACACGCAAGCGACTTAGCATCGCCAATATTAACTAAGCGTAAAATCATATTTAGCGCATCAATAAAACGAGTACCTGCCTCTAGCCCACCTTCAATACCAAAGCTTAAAATACCCGATGCTTTACCACTAGTGATTTTTTGGCTCATTTCGTTATACGGGCTTGATTTTAATCCTGCGTAATTAACCCAAAGTACTTTTGGATGATTTTCTAAATACTCAGCCAGATGCTGTGCATTTTCGCAGTGGCGATCCATTCTTAAGCCTAAGGTTTCAAGGCCGATTAAAATGTCAGATGCGTTTTTAGGCGCAAGCGCTGCGCCGGTATTTCTAAGTGGCACTACTCTGCAGCGTCCAATAAATGCAGCTTCAGCAAAGGCTTCGGTATAAACCACGTTGTGATACGACGGATCGGGCTCGTTCATCATTGCAAAACGCGTAGCATTCGCTTTCCAATCAAATTTTCCTGAGTCGACAATCATGCCGCCAATGGCAGTACCGTGCCCGTTTATATACTTAGTAAGTGAATGAACCACTATATCGGCGCCCAGCTCAAATGGGCGGCATAAATACGGCGTAGCCACAGTATTATCAACTATAAGCGGCACACCTTTACTGTGTGCAATGCGTGCTAAACGCTCAATATCAACAATATTACCTGCCGGATTACCAATAGATTCACAAAAAACAGCGCGGGTGTTGTCGTCAATCGCATTCTCAAACGCGGTAAAGTCATCGGCTTTAATCATGCGTGCTTCAATACCTTGTCTAGGTAAGGTATGTGCAAATAAGTTATACGTGCCACCATATACTTGGCTGGTGCTTACAATATTAGTACCGACTTCACACAAACATTGAATAGCATACGTAATAGCAGCCATCCCAGAGGCGACAGCTAGCCCACCGATGCCTCCTTCCATCGCGGCAATACGTTGTTCAAGTACGGCATTGGTTGGGTTCATTATGCGGGTGTAAATATTCCCAGGTACTTTTAAATCGAATAAATCAGCACCATGCTGTGTGTTATCAAATGTATAAGATGAAGTGTGATAAATAGGCACGGCTGCCGATTTGGTCGTAGGCTCAGATTCGTAACCGTGGTGCAGTGCTAATGACTCTAATTTCATAATTATGTCCTTCAATTAATTTACCACTAAGCTAGCACTTCTTGGTTATAAAATGCACATGAAATATATATTAAAGGGTGTTGAGGTGGTTTGATTTAAGTTAAAGGCGGATAAGAGCGATTAGCAGACCGTCAGCCTTTGTCTTTGCGGTAGGCTGTTTCAAGCTCATTGTTGCCATTTGATTGACTCAAATAAATGAGCAACGAGCGCTCATTTATAACGATTCTAATTGGTTAATGTAATTTTCAGGGTCTGCTAACTTATCCGTAGTTAAGTTTTTTAGCCCTTGTAGCATATCACTAGAAATATATTTTTCAGTCACAGCCCAAAAACCTACTGCACCCGTTTTACCTTTGTTTTTTCCTTGTTCTTTAAAATCATTCCAAACATTAAAAATAGATTGTTTTCCTTTTGATAATTCGCGAGTTTTTTTATCTATTAGAGAGTGAATAATGATCCCACATTGATAATACAATCGGTAATTACCCTTCCTAGCTGCATCTTCTAATGAATATTTCGTTAAAGCATTGGCACAATCTGACTTTGCTTGGTTTAACTTTTTACTAATGAATAGCTCAATAATTTCGGGATAGAATTCCCGCAAGGCTATAGCGGATAACCACTCTGCATTACCTTCATGTATCCAGCTTTCAGATTTATCGCTTACTAATGAAGCGCTATCTTGATAAAAATGTGAAGCTTCATGTGCAAACATCCATAAAGTTCTATTAATAAAGTTTTTTTCTTTTAATTTTTCGTCCAAGTTATCCATATCCCAATGGATAAACACTTGATTAGGCAGAACACCTCCTTGAATATCTTTCCCCTTTTTATTTGAATATGAGGCAAATAGCATCGGTTTAACACTACTACTATTTTCTCCTAAATGTGATTCAAAGAACGTCATTGTTTTTGGTAGTGATTGGCTAAGTTCCATCTTCATTTTTTCAGGCAACCCTTGATCAATCATGGCTAAAAACGTTGGCTCATCTATAGGCTTTTGTTGTCCTATATAAACGTATTGTCCATCATCATACCCAAGCCAGTTTTCGGATTGATAGTTAACTTTTCCATTGGCAATAAAATGGGTATTTCCTTCTACTTCTATTTTGATTTTCCAACCATTATCATCATCCGAGCATAGGTCGATGCATGCAAATAAACGGCCCGTATGAATTAGAACGCCTCCGTCTGAAAATGGTGCTATAGGTGCGTAAGATTTAGGCAAATGCTTATAAGTTGGTGTTAAGCTAAGTTGCACATGATTAAAGGCTTTACCATCTATTCGTTGAATAAACTCTTGATGTTTTTTATAAACAACCTCAAATTCATTATTAACAGGTTTCCACCTTTTGGTACGTGAGTCATTTGGGCTATTAACGAAGGCAATTTTTTGTGCAGGAGTGCCAGTAGTGTATATAAGCGATAAAGTTTCCACTGATTTGTTGATCTGTATATTTACGTCAGCTTTTGCAAATGCACTTGTTTGAAAAAGAAAGTAAAGACATGCGAAAAAAGAGAAGTAATGTACGGCTTTCATTAAATTTAATTCCATTTATTTTTATTATTCAAATTATTATACATATCTTTCGTATAACTTTAAGTTATTGTTATACCTTCTTTAGAGCCATAGAGATAAAACTTGGAGACCTTCTGTTTCTCACATTTTTAGGTCATGCTCAGAAATAACCTGAATGACCGCTCTGGTGGCTTAGCTGTCCAATTTAGAGGTTTTTGAAAAGTAATGTCAATGTCTGCTGTTGGCACCCTCCAGNTTCGCCACTTATCCGACCTACGTCAAAAGGTAGGTTGGTTAAGCCGAAGACGCCACCCAACAGAGTATCGATTCACGCCTTGAAGTTCAGCAGCTAGCACTTTGCAGTCATAAACAAGCAAATCAAACATCAATAAAAAAGGCGCTTCCTTTACGGTAAGCGCCCTTCTCTTATATCACTAATTACTTATTTTACGATTGTCATTTCGTCTAACAAATTTTGTGCATTATCTACTTTATCCATTACCCACAGCATGTAGCGCGAATCAACGTGGATTGAGCGATTAAACTCAGGGTTGTAATCCAATCATCAATAATACTTTCGTAAACATCGTCAAACAGTAAGCCTACAAGATCTGCTTTACCGTTAAGTGTTGGCGAGCCTGAGTTACCACCTATTTGGTCATCATTTAATAAAAAGCTAACAGCCATTATTTGAGCGAAGTAAACTCCTGCCTACAGGCATACTATAATCATTAAATTTATTAACCTAAAAATACAGTTTAAAAGTGCTAGCCATATAATTAAATATAAACACAAAGGGCAGTGAGCAAAAACATACTGTAAAACGTCTATGTTGACATCACAACCCTCAATGTATACGATTCGCATACAAACCATATACGGTATATATAATGGGAATAGTAAAAATATCAGACGGGTTGCATGTAGAAATTAGAAAATCGAGTAATATCATGTCTAGATCTATCAATTCACAAGCAGAGTTTTGGATTAAAATAGGCATGCTTGCTGAGCTAAATCCGACACTCACCTACCATGAAATAATTAAAAAACAACTTATAAAAGAAAAGCTTACTATTCAGGATCTTTTGCATGAATAAAGCAATAGTAAAAACGGATGCAGAAATTGAGCTCATGAGAGAGTCAGGAAAGCTCTTAGCTCAAGTATTTAAAATGCTTGATGATTTTATTTGCGAAGGCATGACTACGTTAGATATAGACACTAAAGTAGAAAGCTATATAACCAACGTGTTACATGCTCGTCCTGCTAGTAAAGGCCAATATGGCTATCGGTATTCATTAAACTCATCAGTTAATGACGTAGTGTGCCATGGTGTACCCAATAATATTTATAAATTAAAAAACAAAGATATTTTAAATATTGATATTACCTTAGAGAAAAATGGTTATATCAGTGATTCAAGTAAAATGTATACTTTTACAGCGACAAGCTCAGAAGCCAAACGTTTGGTTAAAACGACTTATGATGCAATGTGGGCAGGTATTAAGGTGGTAAAACCAAAAGCAACGCTTGGTGATATTGGCTATGCTATTCAAAAGCACGCTGAGTCTTCTGGTTATAGTGTAGTACGTGAATATTGCGGTCATGGTATTGGTAAAGAAATGCATGAAGAGCCGCAAGTTTTGCACTATGGTAAACCGCATACAGGGTTAGTACTTGAAGCAGGTATGACCTTTACTATAGAGCCTATGATCAACCAAGGTTCCAAGAAGGTAAAAACTAAAAAAGATGGATGGACAGTCGTAACAAAAGACAAGAAACTTTCTGCTCAATGGGAACATACCGTTCTAGTAACAGAAACGGGCTTCGAAGTTTTAACACTTCGCGATGAAGAGAAGAGTGCTTAGCAAAACTAAGTTAGGTTATGCTACTGACGCATACAAACCGTAACCCATTATGATTAATAAAAAGGCGCTTCCTTTACGGTAAGCGCCCTTCTCTTATCTCACTAATTACTTATTTTACGATTGTCATTTCGTCTAACAAGTTTTGTGCATTATCTACTTTATCCATTACCCACAGCATGTAGCGCGAATCAACGTGGATTGAGCGATTAAGCTCAGGGTTGTAATCCCAGTCACCAATAATACTTTCGTAAACCCCGTCAAACAGTAAGCCTACAAGCTCTGCTTTGCCGTTAAGTGTTGGCGAACCTGAGTTACCACCGGTAGTGTCTACATTTGATAAAAAGTTAACTGGTACTGTATTCATGCACCGGTGTAATCACCATAAAGCTTGGCTTTAATTTACTCTTGTAACCACTAAGCCTTTTGGTGATACAAACATGGGATAATAAGGTTAATAGCCGTGCAATGATTTATTACAATCGAGTACTTAATCTTATTTTTTATCAAAATTCATCGATAAATCAAGGAACTGTTTTGCTGGTATTGGTTTGCTAAAGTAAAAACCTTGCATAAAATCACAGCCCAATTCGTTCAATAAAGTATGCTGCTCTTTTGTTTCTACCCCTTCGGCTACAACTGTCAGTCCTAAACTGTGCGACATGGCAATAATTGCCTTTACAAGATTACAATCTTCATTGTTTAGCACAATACCATCAATAAAATTTCTATCTATTTTTAGTACATTAAAAGGGTATTCTCTCAAATAACTTAATGATGAATAACCTGTACCAAAGTCATCCATTGATAAGTTAATGCCTAATGCAGTAATCTCAGTCAGTATATCAACAACATTAGTGTGACAACTCATCAATACTGTCGGATAACAATAAAGTTTGAAACTTTACAATAAAGATTAAAACTATAACAACAAAGTTCGAACTGTGACATTAAAGTTTGAACTGATTTAAGCCTCGGTTATACTGGTTAAAAGTTAATCGAGGTTTTTTGTTATGGCGAAATCAATATTCGGGCTCAATAAAACAGAGATAAACAAGCGAATTAAAGAAGGAAGAGGTTTAGGATCAAAATCAGATTATAAGCCTTGGATTTATGTTCATGAGGTTCCTTCAGCAGGAAGGGCGCAAAGAGCTTATTCTCATCTCACTAACCGAGTTCATCATGTTCTATCTGATATAGAGTTTGGTGTTCTTCTTCTACTTGATCACAATCCAATAGTTACTGATATTCGAGAACAATTCCCTCTCAACCTGCAAGATACTCTAAAGATAGCGAAAGCATATAAACTATGGCATCCCACTTTAAATAAAACACCTCAAGTAATGTCCTCTGATTATTTAGTGAATACTACATCAACCTCAATGCCATTATTCGCACTTCAAGTTAAGTCTTCAGAAGACTTAAATGATCCCCGTACTATTGAAAAGTTAGAAATAGAGCGTAGGTATTGGAAATCTAAAGAAATTCCTTGGTTTATTATTACAGATAAAGAAATTAAGAAAGAGATGAAAAGTAACATTGAGTGGCTATATGGTGTTAAGGGCTTTTTTGATGATATTGATATTGAAAGCTTGTCAGCAGAAGTGGTCTTAATGAAATCGTATTTTGAGTCTAATCCAGATAGAAAAATAATAGATATATTGAAAGAATATGATGCTGCGTATCAATTGAAGTTAGGTGAGTCTTTATATATTTTTCGACAATTATGTGCGGCTAGACTTATTGAATTTAACATTGAAAAGAGAATTCATTTAATGACAGCAAAAGAAGTACATTTTATGGTTCGTCATCAACATAAAGGGTTACAGCATGTTGCAAGTTAATGATGTTATTCAATTAGAGAAAATACGTTATCGAGTTCTTTCTGTAGAGCAAAATACTTTATTCTGGATTGATATAGATAGTACTAAAGGCTTGCCTGAATCACTTCATTTAGAACAATATTATCAGCTAGTAGAATCTGGAGACTTGAAACGAGTTGATGATCCCTATTTACACCTACAAGGTGTTAACCCTGAAAAATCGATAAAATCACAAAAAAAATTAGAAGATAATTACACTCTTATTGCTCCAATTATTAAAGACTCACTTGTATTTTATAAAGAATCGAGAAGTAAGCGAATTAATCAAGTGATTGTTGATAAAGACGTTTCTAAAGCAACAATATACAGATTATTGAGACGTTATTGGCAGCGAGGACAAATTAAAAATGCACTTTTATCTAGCTTTAGTAATTCTGGTGCGAGCGGGAAGAGACGTAATTTAACAGAAAATAAGCCTGGTCGACCTCGTCAATTTGGAAGAGGTGAAGGTCAGCCTGTTACTGAAAGTATTAGAAAAAAATTTCGAATATTTATTGATAAATATCTGACCTAGATTCAAATTGTAAGTGCATAACTTGTTTTGGCTAGATTAAATGGTCAGTTGCTCATAAGCTAACTGCTTTTTCTCCGGCAAGAGATTTTACAATGAGACATTACAAACAACTGACCTATGCGCAAAGATGCCAGATCGCCGTTCTAAAGAAAAGCGGTTTTACGCAACAAACTATTGCTGAGCTAACTAATTTATCGCAATCTACGATTTCAAGAGAGCTTTCTAGAAATACAGGTAAGCGAGGTTACAGACACA